>CBDUVR010000227.1:0-2408 GCA_965370705.1 uncultured archaeon
TGATTTTCACCTCTGGTTTATCTGGGGGTATGATTTTTTTATATCTTGTTGTTTTTGCGCGTTTGATTTAAATAGTTTGATGGTTAAATAGTTTAACAGTTTAACTGATATGTTAGAGGTTTTGAGATGGATACTGAACTTGTTAAGATGAGCCCGAAGGGACAGCTTGTTGTTCCCCAATATATTCGTGAGCTGGAGCATTTTGAGACGGGGGATAGATTTATTTCATTTCCTGTGAAGGAGGGGATATTGTTTAAAAGAGTGAAGATGCCTGATGTGAAGCAGGAGTTTGCGAAATTATCGAAAGAAATAGAATCGCAGTTTAAGGAGCAAAAAGTTTCTGAGAAAGATGTTTTAGAGGCTGTTAAATGGGCAAGGAAAAAGTAGTTTTTTTTCTTGGCGTGTGTTTAGGGAGTGGTTTTTGGGCAAATTTAATTAAAGCTTTTGCACTTTTTGTGAACTCTATATCGTAACAAATAGTCAAATGCGACAGATGTTACCGATTTGGTGTTAGGTCGCATCGCTATAATAATCGCACAAACTTGTAGCAAAAAAACCAGAACTGACCAATCAAGGATGTTACTGCTCTTTACAAGAAACAGTGGAAAATACAAGTATTTTATAGAGATGCAGAGCAACATATCGGTTTCGGAGGCTATCAGATTACAAAACAGGCTGCACTAGTCAAACATTTGAATCTGGTGTCTTTGACCTATGGATTGCTGAAAGATGCAAGATACTATAGAAATCAGAAAGAGTGTAAAGGAACAGTAGAAGAGCTATGCAGGAGTATGAAGTGAGAGTTCTGGTTGATAAAATCGTAAGGGAGAGTGTTGAGACGTATCAGGAAGTTAAAGATATTGACGTTGTTGTAGAGAAAATGATGTGAAAATACCGATTATGCGTGTCACTGGATTTGAACGTCAAAAACTGTAAAAGCTTTATATAGGAAAAAATCAAATATTTTTGATGGAATATCTAAATTTTATATTGATTGTAATAATCTTGTTTTTTGAACTATATTTATTCATGATAATAATATTAGCGATGAAACGTACAAAATATAATATCTTCAAGACAGCTATAAAACGGAAAAATCGTTTTGAAATTTTTGCTTATTTCGTTATATTGCCTTATTTTACTATAACATTTATTTATGACACTAAAGAAATATTTGAAAATTCAATAACATCAAATTTAGTTACGATCTTAATTATCGCATTTTTTTGTGTTATATTGATGAGATATATTTCGAATTCAACTGAGAAATCACTAGAACTGCTAAAGAGGTGGGGTCTTAATAAGTCGAACTATATACAATTTCTTCCTTTTTTAGAAATAAAAAATCATAATTTTGATAAACTTACGTTTTTTTATTTAGAAAAAATATGGGGGGGAAAGGAGATGTATAATATCATCTCTAAGTTAGGATATCCTAATTATGGTGAGGGAGACTTATACGTTTTTTTCCTCGACATTGAAAAAGGAAAAAATAGACACTCACCTGAAGAAATCGAATTAAAATCAAAGAAATCGAAAGACGGCAAAATAATACATCCTCTACTTGAAAAAATGATTCCGCCTGAAATAAAAGAGAAAATATTTCAAGGGGTTATATTGATGGATATAAAGAAAGTTGTATTTAATAACGATAAGGATGGATATATTATTTATCTCTCTATCAAAAGAGAGACAGCACTTTCTTATCCGAATGAACTGTATGACTTACTTAAAGTAATAAAAAAGGATCTATAATGCTAAGAGATATTATCTCAGAATATCTTATTATTAGGCGTCTATCATAAGTTCATCTCTGTTGTTAATCTCTTTTTCTAGAGTTTCAGGTATGGTATAAAATGAAGTGCAAGATACCGAGAAGCTGAGGTGTTACTTGCTTTGGACATCAAAAAGTGCAAATGCTTTATTTAATAATGATTGGCGCTATAGATGAAGTATGCTTGATATGAAGAGGGTTCGGGGGCTTCTTCGCGTGTCCCGGGATGTGATTGTTGATTGTGCGCAGAAGAGCGGGGGTATTGTTGCTGCTAATCCCCGTCACCCGGCTTATCCTAAAGAGGCTAAGAATTACAGGTATGTCTGGCCCCGCGATGCTTCGTTTGCGTGTGTTGCGCTTGATTTGCCTGATGTGGATTGCGCAAAGGGGTCTTTGCAGGTTCAGGAGAATTTCTTTAAGTGGTGCGAGAGGGCCGAGGGGTTTAAGAGTTCAGGTCTCTTTTTTGAGAAGTATTATGTTAATGACAGGAAAGCGCTTTTTAATTTTCAGCCGGACCAGACAGGGTCTGTGCTTTTCGCGGTCTGTCATCACGTGCGTGCGCATGGGCTTGATGTTGATGGGTTTCGGGGGCTTGTTGAGAAAGCTGCGGACGGGCTTTGCCGGGTGTGGGATA
>CBDUVR010000228.1:0-2379 GCA_965370705.1 uncultured archaeon
ATCGACGGCGCCCCTGTAGTCCGCCTCTACGGCCGCACAAAAGACGGCCGCTCAATAGTGGCATTCGACAAGACCTTTGAGCCCTACTTCTATGTTCTCCCAAAATCCCTGCCTGCGCTCAAAAAAAAGCTCGAAAAGCTCAAATTTTTAGATAATGGCGAGGAGATTACAGTAAAGAGAGTAGAATCTGCAAAGCAAACCCTCGGAACGTCAAAAACAACTCTCCTGAAAGTCTTCTGCCACCTGCCCGGGCATGTCCCGAAAGTAAAAGATGCGATAAAAGACTGGCCTGAACTCAAGAAAAAATTCGAGTTCGACATCCTCTTCTTCCGCAGATATCTCATGGACAAAAAGCTGCTGCCAATGACATTCACAGAAGTCACAGGTACACAAATAAAAGACACCCTCAAAAACACTATAGACTGCGACATCCCTGTCCTCGCATCATCATTCAAAAAATCAAAACCATGGGATTACACCCCAAAAATACTTGCATTTGACCTCGAGACAATGCAGGAAGGCGCATCCCAGAAAATAATCCTTGCAAGCATCTACACAAGCTCCGGCTACAAAAAAGTGCTGGGATACGAAAAAGACAACTACCTCCACTCAATAACCCTCAAAGACGAAAAACAGCTGATACAGAAACTCATAGAGATAATAAAACAGCAGGACCCGGACTTCATAGTGACCTACAACGGCGACACATTCGATATGCCTGTACTTCGCGACCGCTCAAAAAAATACAGAATAAACCTGGACCTCGGCCGTGACAGGCGCGAAGTCATCTTCCAGGCAAAAGGCCGCGCAACCCCGGCAGTAACCCGCGGCCGCGTCCACATCGACATCTATCAGTTCATCTCAGTCATCATGAGAGCAACCATTAAATCCGAAGTCATGACACTTGACGCAGTCGCAAATGAGCTTCTTGGCGAGCGCAAAAAAGAAATGACTTGGGACCAGATGAAAGAAAACTGGCTGCACAAGAAAAACCTCGACAAATTCGCAGAATACTGCCTCCACGACTCGCACCTCACATTAAAGCTGTCAAATCTCATCCTCCCGAACATCTTCGCACTCTCGCGCCTCACAGGCCAGGTCCCGGGAGAGGTATGCAGGATGACCTACGGCCAGCTTGTCGAGTCTTATGCAATGAGAATGGCCTCGGAAATGAGCATAATCATCCCGAACAGGCCGACAAGAGAAGCAATAGAGGAGCGCCGCAAGATCAATGCCTTTGTCGGCGCATTCGTAGTGGAGCCAAAACCCGGCCTCCACGAGAACATAGCAGTATTTGACTTCCGCTCCCTGTACCCATCAATCATCATATCCCACAACATTGACCCCGAAACCCTGATGTGCTCATGCTGCAAAAAAGCAAAAAAGAACACAGTACCGGGCACAGACTACCACTTCTGCACAAAAAAAACAGGCTTCATCCCAACAGTTCTGGACAGCATCATCGACAAAAGAGTGCGCATAAAAAAGAAAATGAAAACCATCCCAAAAAACACCCCTGAGTACACGGACCTTTACGCGCAGCAGTACGCCCTGAAAACAGTCTCAAACGCATTTTACGGCTATCTCGGGTTCTCAGGCTCGAGATGGTACCGCCGCGAATGCGGTGAGTCAGTCACAGCATACGGCAGGTACTACATCCACAAAGTGATAGGCCTCGCAAAAACTCACGGCTTCGAAGTAGTCTATGGCGACACAGACAGTGTCTTCCTGAAACTCACAGACCCTGAATCAGACATAAACCCTGTAGCAAAAAAATACCTGAGAGACGTCAACAGCAAACTCCCGGGCATAATGGAGCTGGAATTCGAAGGCACATTCAGGCGCGGCATCTTTGTCCGCAAAAAGACCGGCACAGGCGGGGCAAAAAAGCGCTATGCGCTCATAGACGAGAAAGGCAGCCTCACGATAAGAGGCTTTGAAAAAGTAAGAAGGGACTGGTCAAAGCTTGCAAAAGATACACAGGAAAAGGTCCTGAAGCTTGTTTTGACAGACAAAGTTGATGAAGCAGTCTCATATGTAAAAGACATTGTTGAGCGCCTGAAAACAGGCAAAGTGCCACTGGAAGAACTTGGCATCTACACATCCGTAAAAAGGGACCTCAAAAACTACGAGCAGATTGGCCCTCATGTTGCAGCAGCAAGAAAAGCAGAAAAAAAAGGAATAAAAATAGCCCCGGGTCAGACCATCCAGTACATAATAACAAGCGGCCCCGGAAGCATATCAGACAGGGCATACCTGATCCAGTTTGCAAAAAATTATGACAAAGACTATTACATAAATAAACAGGTAATTCCAGTAGCAATGCGTGCCCTTTCAGTATTCGGCATAACAGAAGACGAGCTCACAGGCAACGGCAAA
>CBDUVR010000229.1:0-2347 GCA_965370705.1 uncultured archaeon
GATAAATGTTGTTCCTATTAGCGGACGGGATTTTGATTATATTGCCTGGAATAATGACGGATTCATACCAAACAATCAATGCGAAAGATTTTATCCGATAACAGAGAGAAAAATGATAGTAGTTGATTCTGTTACAGAATCACAACAAGAAAATACTGAATACAGAAAAATCTCAATTACACAGGATTGAGTGGGCCGAGGCGGATTTGAACCGCCGATATCCGCCTTGTAAGGGCGGCGTCATTTATGGCTTCTTAATCTAAAGAAGTAACCACTAGACCACCGGCCCATTGTATGGTAACCCCTCAATATTATTTCTATCGATTGATTTTATTATTTCAGTTGTTTGGTGTTTTATTTGTTTTAATAAACGTTTTATATTTTAATACGTGTTTTTTGTTACTACTTCCAAAAACACTAAAATATTTTCCTCAATCTCATCGGGTCTATGACAGGCAAGCAACCACCGACAATAAGGTTTCCTTTGTACTCATTCAGCTTTTCTATGTTATCTAATGACTGCTGTATAAATGGTTCCATGCGACTGCCGGGATTTGAACCCGGGTCGCTGGCTTGGGAAGCCAGAATCCTGCCAGGCTAGACTACAGTCGCTTTTAAGAATAAAGCGCTGAGAGAGGGATTTGAACCCTCGCGAGGCGAACCTCACACGGTTAGCAACCGGGCGCCTTTAACCTAACTCGGCCATCTCAGCAATTCTTTTACTATTCTAATTTTATCATTTAAAACCTTAAACCTCCATTCGATTTTTAAATCCGGTTATTAAGTTTTAAAAACATCTAATCGCAATAAGAATTGAACATACCTAACAGGAGGTAATTATGACAATACAGGTTTCCAGTATATCAGACACGTACGCAAAGGATGTTTTCACAGACAAAGGGTTTTTCTGCGGAAAAGTTGAGGACGTTGAATGTGACCTTAAGAGATTCAAAATAAGGTCACTCGTCATACGAGCTATCAAAGGTTCATACCTTAGCAAGATGCTCGGCGACAAGAAGGGTGTAGTCATTCCGTTCCCAATGGTTCACGCAGTTGGTGACATAATACTGATAAAGCACATCGCACCACCTACTGCAACAGAAGACGCAACATCACTCTCGGAAGCTCCAGAAATGATGGAGTAAATCTTTCTTGGTCCTGCACTTGTAGGACAATCAATATTATTTATTACTAATTTAATCAGCAAATGACAAATCTCTATTATTGTGATGAATATGCACATAGTAAAGCTTGATGATGTTATGAATGACTCTTCTCTCAGGAATAATATTGTCAATGACATAAGGACAGGTAAGGTCTTCGTGTACCCGACAGATACAATCTACGGCATCGGATGCAATGCAGAAAATGCACAGTCTATCAAAAGAGTAAGAGAAACAAAGGGACGCGACTCAAAAAATCCATTTTCTGTGATATCACCTTCAAAGGAATGGATAGAAAAGCATACTGCTGTCTCAGATGTGAACATGAAGCTTATCTCAAATATGCTTCCAGGACCTTACACTATGATAGTTCCCTCTAATCACATGTCCCCGAAATATGTCATCTCTGATGAAAAATCCATAGGAGTCCGAATACCTAAACATATTTTCACAAAAATAGTGAGTGAGGCTGGAGTGCCATTTGTCACAACATCGGTCAATGCATCTGGTGACCCGCCCATAAAGAACATAAACGATATACCTGAAGAGATGAAACCTCAGATAGACTGGGTCATAGACGCAGGTGAAATCAGTGGAAGTGCATCACGTATATTCGATATGCGCAGCAATGACATAAAGGTCATAAAGAGACGCTGAATTCACTTGTTGAGATTCACAGCAAATTTTTCAATCATAATTACAGAAACAAAACCCGCGACACATGAAATGATTACGAATGGAAGTATGAACTCATTGCTTATCACATTTTCATATGGCATTCTCAGTGCGCCGAGCATCAGACCGAGAAGGAATGACATTGTAACGGCTTTGTGATTTTTGAGCAGATGGCTAAGTATTCTTGACATTGTCAGAAGACCTGTCACAGCTCCAAGCATGAAAACTGCTATCACAGTGATTTCAATACTGTGGAGTGCATTGAGCATGTACTCGTACTGACCAAGAAAGAAAAGTATGAACGCGCCTGAGATACCTGGAAGCAGCATTGCGCATATTGCTATCATACCTGAGAAGAATATAACAGGAAGCGAGTGTGCAGGCTGAACTGTGCTGATGCCAACGAAAAGCAGTGCGAACATGAACCCTGCGACTCCGGAAGAGATATTTCTCGCAGACATCTTTCCCACATATCTGTAAACAAACCCTGCAGATGCGAGTATAAGGCC
>CBDUVR010000230.1:0-2343 GCA_965370705.1 uncultured archaeon
TACTTCTTTTTCATTCCAGCTACTTTCTGCCTTTTACGCTTTTTTGGGCCTTTATTTACTACCATTTGTATTCCCTCCTGTTGCTTTTATCTCAGAACATGCTTTTTTCTCGCATCAAGTGTGTTGTTCTGTGTTATCCATTTTTTGAACTGCCGTGTTCTCATCTCGATTTTGTGCGCTGCCGCCTCTGCTTTTGTTTTCGCATCAAGCGCATCTTTTCCCATCGCGAGGGTGATTCCTAACCTCCTGTGCACGTCTCTTGGGTTCTTCGGGTCATAGGGGATGCTTGGCTTTCCGAAGAGGTAGATGTTTGTGCCTGGCGTGTTCCCTGCAGCCCAGATGCCGCTGAATTCAGGGTCCCAGCCACCGCATCCGGCTTTGATGACGTGCGTGGATGCAGGCATGAGCGGGTCTATTACCCTGCAGCCATCCTCATTGATTCTTGTGGGTATAGGCAGCCCTGTGATTGCACGGAGATGCAGTGCGCCTTCATTCATGCCGATCATGTGGGACATGAATGTCACCATGCCTGTATCGTGGGGGCGCGGAGAGCATTCGTTGCCCAATACTTCCACTTTCCCGTCCCTTGCCCTTACGAAAAGCTCGACACCGAAGATGCCAAGGCCGCCGAGGGCGCCTGTGATTTTTTTGGCTGCCTCGTATATTTTTTTTTCTGCTTTTTTTGCAAGATCCTCATCCGGCCTGAATTTCGTGCCGATATCTTCCGGCTTCCACGGGAGGTATTCGCTGGCATCCGGGCTCTGCCATGATGCATGGTAGTCCCCGTCAAGCTGGTAGTGGCCGATTGGTCTTGGAAAGGATGTGGCTATTTTCCCGTTTTCATCAAGATGCCTCACAGCAAGTTCTGTGACTTCTGTGTCAAAGTCAATGTATTCCTCAATTATTGCTCTTGTGCCGGAACCTCTTGCGCCTTTGATCGCGGCTAGCCTTGCAGGCTCAATGTCGTCTTTTGAATGGATAGAGTATGAGCCGTGGCCTGATGAGCTCATGATTGCTTTGCTGATGCATGGGTAGCCTATTTTTTCTACTGCGTCTTTGAATGTTCCCGGGTCGTCGGTGTCGACGTAAACATATTTGCTTGTCTTTACCCCTGCCTGTTTTGCTATCATGTCCCTGCTTCTTTCCCTGTTCATTGTTATCCAGACTGCTTTTGCATTGGGCCTGACGGGCCAGCCTTCTTTTTCAAGCTCCATGAGCATGTTTAGGTTGATTGCCTCTATTTCGCATACTATGGCGTCGGGTTTTTCGAGCTCCACAAGGTGGCGCATCGCATCGCCGTCGAGCATGTCTATCGTGTGGGCAGTGTGTGCGACCTGCTGCGCGGGTGCGTTTTCGTAGCGGTCTACTGCGACTGTTTTCATACCAAGGCGCTGGGCCTGGATGATTATCTCGCGCCCCAGTTCACCAGAGCCGAACAAAAGGACTTTGCACGAATTGCTCTGGTAAGGCGAAGTCAGTATGTCTCTTTTTGTGTATTTTGATTGTGGATTTGTAGTCATTTGAACACCTCTTTTGGGATTTTGGGTTTTATGTTGTATGCGCCAATGACTAATTGAGTGTGAAATCATAAATAGCTTTTGTTTGTTTGGGATTTGTTCTTTCTGGTGGGTCTTCTGGTATTGTAATAATCAGGAGCCAGAGAAGTTGAAAGGCTTTTGCCATTTAGAAAAAGGAGGGCTTAATCGTGAAATGTGCAGGATTATCTTCAGTTTAGGTGTATTTTTCATCGTACACAAAGTATATACTGACGATGGAAAAGCTTGGAAATTATCCAATCTCACCATAAATTTCCATGATTTTGAACGAAGTTCAAAAGCTTGACACAAATTGTCATGATTTTTCAAAGGCAAAAGCAGTTGAGGTCATGATTTGTTAGCGGGTATTAGCCTGTTCAGGAGCATTCATTAATCTTTTGTTTCGCTTCTTTGTAGACCTTTTCGATTGATGCAACATGTCCTAAACCATCGAGATTATTGAAATTTGTCGGTATTTGCGGGAAATAGAACTGTGTATAGAACTCATCTCTGAGTATATCAAGTTGGCTTAGTGCCTTTTCTTTATTTTTTTCATTTTTCATTACGTATACGGGCAAGTTTTGCATTGCAGAAATATACGGCGATGCAACATCTCCTTCTTGTCCATTTAGTATCATTGCCATTCTCCATGCCGAAAGCATCATTTCATCTATATCTTTTCCATAACTTTCAGGGGTTCTTAAAGGCTTCACGTTCATAATATTACCTCCTATAAATTAACACGGGCGTATATGCATCGTTTTTGTTTGTGCAAAGTAGCATTATCATCTTTATATGTGTGTTTATG
>CBDUVR010000231.1:0-2342 GCA_965370705.1 uncultured archaeon
GCAGTCTCCATATGGATACCGCACCTCCGCGCAATCTCCCGCACCCACAGCCCCCCGGGATTTGTCCTCAGCTCAACAATCATCTTCCTGATATTTCTGACCTGTTCCTTGGATATTTTCCTCTCCATACCATCTAAGTGTCACCTGACACTTAAATACTTTTCGCACAAAAAAAGTCATGATTTTCAGGATAATAAAAAAAGAAAAAAAAGAAAGAAGAAGAATTCACTTCTTCTTCCCGACCCTCTCGACAGCCCGAAGCACCTCAAGCGGTATAGCGAAAATCACCGTATTGCTCTGGTCACTCGAAAGGTCATTGATGCTCTGAAGCGTCCGAAGATGCAAAGCCCCGTCAGAAGCAGCAAGAGTCTTTGCAGCCTTTGCAAGGTTATTAGAAGCTGTAACTTCACCTTCTGCCTTGATGATAACTGCTCTCCTTTCACGGTCCGCCTCAGCTCCTTTAGCCATCACCCTCTTCATCTCACCGGGCAACTCAACATCCTTCAGATCAACAGAAGTGACCTTGATACCCCACGGGTCACTCTCCCTGTCAACAATCTCCATAATCCTCTGCGCAACCTTATCCCTCTTCGAAAGAAGCTCATCAAGCGTCACTTCGCCAATAACATTCCTCATAGTAGTCTGCGCAAGCTGGCTCATTGCATACATATAATCCTCAACAGAAAGAATCGCCTTAGACGCATCCGTAATCTTATAATATAAGACCGCATTCACCCGCGCAGAAACATTATCCTTCGTCATAGTCTCCTGCGACGGCACATCCACAGTCTTCACACGCAGATCCACCTTCTGCATCGACTGGAAAACCGGAAGCACAATCCTCCATCCCGGCGAAAGCATATGCGAATACCTCCCCATTGTAAACAGGATTCCGCGCTCATACTCATAAATCTGCTTGATGCTGATAATGAGTATAAACACTACAATCCCTAAAAGAAATTCCCAAGCCATACAACACACCTCTTTTTCTGTTCAACATTGTTCAACATGCATCCATTTAGAAGCACGTATTTATAATATAAAATGCATCCAATATTATATAAATCCATCTGAAGTGAACCCCCATGTTTACAATGCCCCAAATCCCGAGAAAAGACGAGCTCCTCAACAAAGCTTTCAAGCGCGCAAGAAACGTAAAAAAAACAATAAACAAGCGCGACCGCATCAACTCTATCCGCGAGTACGAGCAGTCCAAGATAAACACAGTATCAACAGTAATAAACAACAGTTTCCAGGAAATCCTTGACAAGACATCAAAAACCACAGAACTCGACCCTTTCTATTATGACCTCGTCGCATCACTGATAGACATAAAGCAATTCAAAAAATCCCTTGCAGCCCTCAAATGGGTAATCGGCTTCAACAGGGACTTAGAGCGCAAATACAGAAGGCGCCTGAAAGGCGCACCCCTGAAATCCCTCTCACCCATAAGAAAAGAATACTACGGCAGGCAGTCATCAGTAATAAAGCAGGTAGAAGACGACCTCATCTTCCTTGAAGACTGCCGCCGCCGCCTGAAAAAACTGCCCGCCATAAAAGACCTCCCGACAGTCGTCCTCGCAGGCTATCCCAACGTCGGCAAATCCTCACTCATGAAATCCCTCACAGGCGCAGAACCCAAAGTCCAGCCCTACCCATTCACAACAAAGGACATACTCCTCGGCTACATCGACGAAAAGATACAGGTAATAGACACCCCCGGTCTCCTTGACCGCCCTGTGGAAGAAAAAAACACAATCGAAAAGCGCGCCCTTGCAGCACTTGAACACAAAGCCAACCTCATAATCTTCCTCATAGACCCCACAGAAACCTGCGGATACAATCAGGCACAGCAAAAATCCCTATACGCAGACATAAAAGACACATTCAAAAAAACACCAATCCTCCTTGCCATGACAAAATCAGACCAATGCAAGAAGAGACAAAAACCCCGGGAAAACAAAAGCAAGACATTCAACATCTCATCAAAAACAAACGAAGGCATTGAGCCCCTGAGAAAGCGCCTCATAAAATCCATAGACTGGAAAACATACCAATTCAGGATATAAAACAAAACAACAACTAACCAAAAAACACACACAAAACAAGGACTGGGTGGAAGAAGGAACCCGAAGGTCCCATCTCACATCCCAGTAAGGGAGATAAAACAAACATGAATGTTATTAATTAATCTCTGCAACTTTCTATCTCTATATTGGACACACAAATATATATACTTTTCGCTTTTCATCCCAAAAATCACCCAAAACAAAACCAAAATATTTGCAATTTAGCCGCTATTTATCGATTACGCCAATGATTTTATCATCCCTGTTAACATT
>CBDUVR010000232.1:0-2342 GCA_965370705.1 uncultured archaeon
ACAACCGCTGCCTCAAGTGATCCCAGTCCGCCGGGTAAAAAAGACACGACCCCGGCAAGAAAAGAAATAGAAACCACGAAAAAACAAAACAAAGGACTCAAAACCACCCCAATGGACATCATTGAAACATACAACAATACACCCTCAAAAAACCAGACAACAAAAGAAATAACTACTAGTTTGAACAAAAAAAAACGCCTCCTCACCTGGGCAATCGCCGCGTTAAAAATATCGGCATCAATCTTCAAACAAGAAACACCCTTCAGCTTCTTGATTACCATAGACACAACTCTCCTATCCACAAAAACAAAGTACCCTGCAAACACCACAAACGCAGAAAAAGCAAAAATCTCAAAAAATTGTACATCACCTATACCCAGCTCAGACCTAAATACCAACCCCCCGACAAGTGAAACAAGAACAAGAAAGAGAACATCAACAAGTCTCTCCACAATAACCAAAGGAACAGTACCCGACATCCTCTCACCGCTTAACTTCTTCAGAAAATAAGCCCTTACTGGCTCCCCCACCCTGCCAGGAGTAAGCAAACTCATACACATCCCCGCAAAAACAGACACGCAGGAAAAAGAAGGACAAGTCCTATGCCCTCCATCTAAAAGAATCATATGCCAGCGACATGCCTTCAAAAACAAAACAAATCCTGCAAGAACAAAACTAAAAACAACAAGAACGGCATCTGCATTCAAAATTACAGACAAGGCAGCATGAACATCCACCAAAGAAAACAAAAAAAGGATAATTAAAATACTCACAACATACGTAAAAACATAAAAATATTTCACATTCATAAAAACATTTAAGAAACTCCAAAATATAAAAAGAAGTACGCATAAGTATGTCTAATTTATAACCAAAACCATAAAAACTAAACTTTTTTGAACACCCAGACACAACAGATATAATACCTGCAAACACCTTGATAAACCATAAAAAATGCTTTAATCACAAAAATGATAACATGAAAAAAAGAAAACATACAAAAAGCAAAATAACTCCGCCTGAAAAACGCGAAGAACCGAACGACATCAAAATATCCGACAAAACAGCAAACACAATGATAATCGCCCTCATAATACTTTTCACAACAATATATCTTTTAGTGGGCCCGCACATGACAGGCTACGATGAATGGCGCCACATGGAACTCACAAAAAGCATAAAAGACGGCAAAGGATACACATATTTCGAAGTTCCGTTTGTCAGGCACCCCCCGCTCATGGCACTCCTCGCGTCAGGAATGCCTGTAATAAACGCCACAACAACTCTCCTCTTCAGCATATCCTGGGCAACCCTCTGCCTCATAGCAATGTGGTTCCTGTCAAAACAGATATTGAAAAAAAACACATACGCCATACTTGCAGTAATACTGCTGGCCCTGACACCGAACGTCATAACGAGGGTTGATTTTTTTGGTATGCCGCTCATGAACCTGCTCGGCTTCATACTATACTTCTCCTTCTACACAAAATACCTGAAAACAAACAAAAAAAGATATGCAATATTAAGCGGCATAGTGCTTGGTCTGGGTTTGTTGACAAAAGTCGTTTTCACACTTCTCATACCAACAACAATAATAATACTCATCTACACTCACAGAAAAGACATAGAAATAAAATCTGGAAAACTATTATCCAGAAAAAACGCAGTAACTCATCTAAAATACACACTTGTAGCACTAATAATAGCATATGCAATATATTTTCCATACACCCACTACATCTCAATAAACAATCTGCCATCCACATCCTCCATATTCTCCGACGAATTCTTCGGCAAAACAAACTACGCTCTGTTCGACAGCAGCCTGAATGCAAAAGGAGCATCACTGGTAAGCTATTTCCAGTACATAAAAGACTTTCACAAAATATTCTCAAGACCTATAGCAATACTGCTCATATTTGCTCTGTGGTATCACACCAAAAAAGAAAAAGAAGACAAAACAATAGCCAACTATTTGCTAATAACATTTCTCATAACATTCATAACTTTCTCGATCCATGGTATGAAAGATGAAAGATTTATAATACAGATAACACCTATGGTAATATTGTTCTCTCTTCTATACTTACCGAAACTAACAAGATACTTCAGACTAAACGAAAAAACAGTAATCTCAGCAATCATCATCTTACTCATTTTGCAGTCGGCACCAATACTCCACAGCCTATACAAAAACAACCACACATTCGAAGAGTGCAAAGCACTCGACTACCTGGAAACGCACACAGACAAAAACAGCGCAATAATCGTCTACAACTACAACTATGCGCGATTCAACGCATACATGGACGGCTTCTACGAATGGTCAGGCCCCCCTCCAC
>CBDUVR010000233.1:0-2338 GCA_965370705.1 uncultured archaeon
TTCACGCATGAGAATGGAAAAAGACGGGTTCTGTCAGGCCATCCTGTGGATCTTTTTTGCGTACAGCCTTCAAAAGCTGCAAAAAGCAATAAACCAGGCGCAATGTGACATGTTCATTCCTGCTTTTTCATATCCTCAAGAATAGCCCTGATTTTCTTTTTCAGGTCAGGCAGATCATCCTTAACAACAGACCAAACCCTCTCAAGACTAATTCCAAAATAAGCATGAATCAGCTTATCCCTCATTCCTGCCACATTTTTCCACGGCACATCCGGATATTTTTTTCTCAGCTTGGGAGGTATATTCTTAACTGCTTCACCGATGATTTCTACCCGCCTGAGTACTGCATCCTGGATCCACGTTTCCTCAAGGAATTTCTCTTTGCTTACATCATTCGTATATTCTTCAATTTTTTCAATACATTCCAGAATATCCACCAGAAATACACGTGCATCCTTTCTCATACTATCGGCACCTCTTCCCTAAGAATCCTGTCTTTCAGGAGAGGATGGATTGTCGAATATTCAACCAAATCAACTTTCCTTTTTAACTTTTCCTTTAGTTCCAGTTCAAGTCCTACAAGATCAAGCAAGCTAAACTTCTTTGCTTTTATTTCTATCAGTATATCAATATCACTGCCCTTTTTGGCTTCCCCCCTTGCGAATGAGCCAAATATTCCTGCCCTGACGACACTGTTTCGCCTGAGTACAGGTACGGCGATTTTTTTGATTTCTGCAAGTTCTTTTGTGCGCATACACCTAATACTGCACAGGATGATTAATAAATCTTCCTGGAATTCAAAAACCGCACAGGCGAAAGGCGCGCAACCCGCGCCACCCCCCAGGCACCAAACCGTTATAAGCATTGCCGCACAATAGCGGCTGCAAATCACGCATGCGCCCACACCTTTCATCATGTGCAGCGCACAGGCACTCTGCAATTGCGCATCTGTTAGCCATGGCAGAACCACTCATCCAGAAAACATCTCCCTCCTGCGCGGCTCCCCCGCAATCTTCTGCGCACCCCTGGCAGCCAGCATCCAAACCAGCGCATTCCACACGGCGCTCTTTAGGCCCTCCAGGCGGCGCCATTTTCGCATCAATAGTCTCAATGCCCCTGCATCGCAGCAGGCAAAAAATGAGCAGCCAATATATCGCGCACAGCCTTCATTTCACCCCTGAAAAGTGATACCTTTATAAGCTTAACATGATAATATCCCTGTATTCATACTTTTGCAAGGCCATAGAATGAAAAAAGAAAAGAGCAATTCACTCCTGAAAGACTCGGCAATAATTTTTGCAGCATCCATGGCAGCCAACATCCTCAACTACGTATTCCAGCTCTACATGGGAAGAGCTTTGAGCCCCAGGGGCTGCGCCATTTTCGCATCAGCGGGAGATTTAAGCGCGCCGGCCCCCAGACCGTTATAGGCACTGCCACACAATAGCGGCTGCAAATCACGCATGCGCTCAGATATTTCATCATGAGCAGCGCACACAATCAGTTAACAATAAAAGATTACCAGGCACATTTCTAATGCAGATGGCAGGGCGCACCATGGATTTTAGGGCACAGGCCCGGGGACATACAATCCGATGACCATCCCCCTGTGCATGCGCACAAAACAAAATGCATCTCTACAAGGTGACATCATGACAGGCAAAAGCCACTCAGCGCGCACAAACCCAAAAACAATAAAAGAGCGCATAAAATCCTTAACAAGGCGCCACATCCACATAGACGATGACTGGCGCACCCCTTTAAAGCTAAAAAGGACAGGCGAAGACCCCATAATAAGCGCACTTGAACAGCACGAGCCGCGCACATACCATTTTGGGAAAGCGCACACAGCGCCGAAGCGCATCATTCCCGCCTTCAGCGCACCAAACCGCGCGCATGATGCCCTGAACCTCCAAAACAAAGAAAAAAAAGAAGCCCCCCACATCTCAAAAAAAACGCCGGAACTCCCAGCCAGGCGCGAGAGCCCGGCCCCAGAACACAACTATGCGGGGGCGCACAAAGAAAACAAGATCTTTTATGCGCTCACTTTCCTGATCCCTCTCCTGATACTTGCCTACATAATCTACATGAACATTTTGCCTTTCGGGTACACCGGAGAGTTGTTTTTGGATGTAGGTGTTGACGGGGATATGGATTCAACGGCGAAGATATATTTGTCTGATCCGAATAAGGTTTTGACGCCTGTTCAAAGGTATGGGAAGGATACTTTCCGGGTGGTAAAAAAGAACAAGCCGTTTTATCTGAATTTTTATTCGCCCATAGAGATAACTGAAAGGACAAGAGTGACTCTGGATATGGATTATGAATCTGATTCTCC
>CBDUVR010000234.1:0-2322 GCA_965370705.1 uncultured archaeon
TGCGTTATCAGGGAGCCGCCAAGTGAGACTACAATCTTCATGTTGAATTTTTGTTCTTCTATCTTTTTATAACAATTTTCGAACTGAAATACTGGATTTATTTTCCAGAATGTGTGCTATTTATATAGTTGCGATTTAATTCTATTACTATGGCAAGCACTGATGAAGACAAAGACATTGTTGAGAAATTGAGAGATATATGCGATTATATTGGGTAAGTTTTTTGGCTTGAATCAGGTCATATTTGCCCCAACTGTTTTGTAGAGTTTTTAGTGTTATTGATTGTCCAGTTTCTTTTTCCAGACAGCCAGCGCCTTAACCAGGCCGTTGATAATTGCCTCCGGTTTCGGAGGGCATCCTGCTACGTAGACATCTACAGGTATTATCCTGTCAAGGGGCCCGCAGATGTTGTATGCATCTTTGAAGACACCCGATGATATGCCGCACGCGCCCAGCGAGATGACGGCTTTTGGCTCAGGCATCTGCTCATAGAGCCTTTTTAGACGGGGGGATGATTTGTACGACAGTGCGCCGCTTACAATCAGTATGTCTGAATGGCGGGGGTTACCTTTTTCAACTGCGCCGAACCGCTCGATGTCATAGCGCGGCGTGAGGCATGCAAGCGTCTCTATTGAACATCCGTTGCACCCGGAAGCGTCGAAGTGCAGGATGTGAGGGGACTTTATCCTTGAGTGGTTTATTATTTTTTTGAGTATCGTTACCATGAGAGCACCATTATTGTCAGCATTATTACCAGGGCTGCAAACATCCAGTAGAGGTATTCTGTGAGGAGTCCCTGATGAAGTTTTTTTAGTCTGTGAAGTTTGAATGTTTTTATGAATGTATGATAAAATGTGTTTGTCGCGGTGTTGAGGCTGTCAGGGTCTATGTCTTCGCCGCATGCGTAGATTTTTGTTTTACCGGATTTGCCTTTTGCTTTTTTCGTGTGGAATTCTGCCAGCTTCGCGATGATTATGAATATTGCTGCAAGGAGCAGTGCTACCATAAGGATTAATTCTAGGTTGGGGTAAATTAATTTCATACTCTTAGCACCGTTATTATGTATTGTGTATTGCTTGTTAAGCTTTCTGCGATTTTTTCAGAGATGAGCGCGCCGTGTCCGGCAAATATGCCGAAGTAGATGCAGATTATTGTGAGTGTGATTAGAGGGATCAGCATTGTGATATCCAGTTTTGTTTTGTCCCTTTGCGCTTTGTGAACTCCGCCCCTGGGCCCCCGTCCGCCCGTTGTTCTGAATATGAGGTGGTATGCTTTCAGGGAGTATGCCAGTGTAAGGACTGATGTGAGAACTGCTGCTATTGTGAGCAGTGGATAAGTTTCGAGAGTTGTTGTGTATATCAGCCACTTGCTTGAGAAACCATTTAGCAGGGGTATTCCTGCATTTGCGAGGGCGCCTGTAAGGAATGCTACCGGGATTATTTTGCTGTAGTTGTGTTTCGAGAGCCTGTTTAATCCTGCCATACTGGTTTCTCTTGTGTTTGCATTTATCATGAAGGCACCAATTGATAAGAAGAGAAGAGCCTCGATGATGGTCACATTGAACAGATGATATATTCCCGACGTTGTGTCTGTCGCGAATGCTATCAGGATATAGCCGACCTGGGAGATTGCGGAATATGCGAGGAGGCGCAGTATGTTGTCCTGCTGCATGGCGAGTATTGCGCCAAGGAGCATGGTTATTGTGCCGGCGATGAGCAGGATGAGGGTAAGCTGCATGTTGAATATGGTGAATAGTATTCGTATGATTGCATAGAGCGAGGCTGCAATTGATGCTGATGCAAATAATGAGCCTATCGGTACGGGTGTAGCCTGCATCACATCCGGCTTCCATGCGTGGAGCGGCACTATTGCTGACTTGAATGCAAGGCCTGTGAGGAAAAGGCCAAGTATGACAGGCACAGCGGGACTGGTGATAGTGCTGAGTTTGACTGCAAGGTCTGCCATGTTGAGGGTGCCTGTGAGGCCGTAGGTAAGGGCTGTTGCAAGGAGTATGAGTGAGGTTGCGAAAGCACCCATAATGAGGTATTTTATGGATGCTTCAATCGAGGTTTTTTCTGTGTAAAATGCTGTCAGGGCGTAAGATGATATTGATGTTATTTCGAGAAATACGAACAGGTTGAAGAGGTCTCCTGTGTGGGCGATTCCAAGCAGGCCCACAAGAAGGAGGCACAGGAGTGAATAATATTCTGCGTGCGAAGTCTTTATGTATTTCACAGAGAACATGGCTGCCAAGAGTCCTGTGAAGGTTATCAGGGTTATTATCATGAGTGAGAATGAATCTACTGCAATGGCGATCCCGTA
>CBDUVR010000235.1:0-2315 GCA_965370705.1 uncultured archaeon
GGAACTCTATTCTTTGCGGGATTACATCATATGTTTTCAAGTAACAAAATAATTTTGCATTTCGAGTATTATGTTTGTCCACATATTTAAATAAGTTTGTCCGTTGACCCTTTTTTAGTTCTTCATAAGCCCAGTGCAGATCCGAATTGTAACGACCGTTCAGTTTCTTAATATTTGCCGTAACTAAATTGCTACTGCTATTCTTTACAAAAAAGAAAGGGATTATATTTTTTTTCAATAACTCACTGTTTAATTTTCGCGTATCACTGCTAACTTGACCACCAATTAATGGGCCATCGATAAACATTATCGAATTGTTTGGAGTGCTGTCTATTATAAACTTTGTTCTGTCATTTATGTAATCTCTTTTTGACTCTATCTCTGGATCTTCAGTATACTTTATCAATTCTGGCTTCTCAGCATATGTCTTTGAACGTGTGTAGAAATAGAAAGTTAGTAAATTAGAGGGAATATAATCATATTCTTTATTGATTGTGATGGAATGAGATGTTAAAAATGCCATTCCTTCCAAGCCAGTAAACTTATTAATTGATTCGTCGTATGCACAAATAACATTGCTTTTTATTAGATGCTCTCCATTTTTAGCATTAAGGTTGTATTTTTTAAATTTTTCAACATTTGAAAAGAATTCACCGTTTTTTGGATAAACATATGAATCGAAGTTCAATTCAAGGTTGCTAGGAATTGGGGGGATTCGAATTTTTAGTCGATTAATCTCTTTAATTGTATCATTAAATGACTTGTGAAGAATTAATTTGCTAAACGTTGTAGATTCAGAATAATCCATAGAATTAATGTGCCTGTGAGATTTATATATCTTAATAAAAATAAAAGCGAGGAGAGAGAATTGAACTCCCGTGAGTCGCTCTGCAGGCGACCACATAGCCACTATGCTATCCTCGCGTTTTTGCTATAATTGTAACAAACACAGCGCCTTTTACATCAATCTTCCTGTTATTTGTTTCAATATACTTCTTGGACTTGGCAGGTATCTTTAAATTTATATCCGCTAAAGACCGCACCATCCCTGTATATGACCTAAAATCACCGGTTATTCCCTCCTCAATACGGGAAGCTGCCTTATTTGCAATCGCCTCAATAAAAGATATCCCTGCCGCAACTCCTCCCTTTTCATCAAGGCCATTGACAATGTTTCCATCGCGGACAAAAATCCTGTTAAATCCTGCAGGACCAACGAGCTTTTTGCCTTCCTCAACCTCGACCACAGACACATCTGTCTTCTTATCATTTACCACCCCGCTCCATGCAGCAGTCTCTGTTGGCGCAACATCATCCCTGTGCATAGAAGCAGCATCAACAATAGACTCTGCAATTTTCCTGCCCAATTCAGTCTTCGGCTCATCAATAAATTTGATATCACGGGCAATCTCTTCATCATTCAGCTTATCCTCAAGATAAAACTGCGGAAACATCATCTCTCTTATGTCCTTATACCCCTCAAGCACCATGGCAAGGCGCTCGACACCGAAACCCACATTGAACACAGGATACATGATATTGAAATTCGCAAGCGATATCGCAGAATACATGCCCATATCAGCAATCTCAAGCCACTTGCCATTATGCATAACAAACACTTCATCTTCCATCCCGCGCGCATAATACTTCGACGTCGCCTTCTTGGTCTCAAACTTTATCTTCTTAAACCCGATTTTCTCAAATATCTTCTTAACAATCCTGCGCCCGGAAACCATATCAACATCAGGGTCCATAATGACAACAGATGCGCTGTTATGCACACGAAGATGTCCTGCATCCTCTTTTTGCTCATTGCGGTAGCGCCTGCCGATTGAAAATAAAGCAACAGGAAAGTCAGCCTTATCCTGCATACTAGAAAGCGTATGGTACCATGTGCCGCTCATATGGGTTCTCAAAGTAAGATTAGTAGGAACCGGCTTCAGATCCTTCAATTCAGCGAACAGCTCAATAATCGCAGTAGCCTCCTCTGTCTTAATGCCAAGTTTCACGACAAGCTCCTCAACAAAATCATCCCCTTCAATATTTCCTTTTTTATATTCCCTGAGTATCTCCTTCAATGCCTCAACATCAATCTCCCCTGCAACCTTCTTAATTTTCAGAACCACTTTATCATTCAGCCCGATCTCCGGCCTTGGAAGCTTCGCAATGTAGAATGCCCTGTCCAGTATCACAGCAGATTCAGGACCATACTCGCGATAAACATCCTCTTCCGGTATGATTGTCAGGTTTTCAGCTTCATCAAGCCCCATCTCAAGAAGTATGCGCCGCAGGCGCCCTATTGTTTTCCCGAGTAT
>CBDUVR010000236.1:0-2306 GCA_965370705.1 uncultured archaeon
TTGAATAAGCCTGGACTGATGCCGTGTCATTGATGTTATAGAAGCCGTAATGATACGTTATAGGGTCCCCGTCAGCATCAACAGAGCCGGAACCAGTTGCAGTCAAAATTTCACCGACATGAACAGGGTATGTTAACGCCAGTGCTGCTGGCGCGGCTGGCGCAGTATTTTGAATTGTGGCATTATTGGTTGAATCTACCCAAATGCTCCAGTCATAGCCATCATAAACCCGTATAGAGCATTTAATCACATCATTCCTGTCCAGTCCCCCTAAACTTAAGTCCAATGCCTGTGATGCCTGTCCTGGTATTATTGTACCATTTTCGTACCATTTGTATGCCCTGTTCTGTTCTGTGTCTTCATTATCATGGTCACTGAATGTTCCGCCATCGCAACTTAGAGCATCATTCGTTTTTGGAGTTGTATCGTTGACTCCAGGCGCTGTAACTGACGGGGCCCGATTTTTAACTGTGAATGCCCGGAGGCTTCCGCTGCCGAGATTGCCTGCCAAATCACTGGCATAATACTGCCAGGTGACTGTGTCATGGGCTGTGTAATTGCTGCTTGCCAGAGTTATGTGGTACTCTGAACCCATGTGCGCTGAAACAGTGTAATTTGCCGGGGTGCCGTTGACAGTCACTTCAACCCAGACTTTATCCAGGTTATCATCGGTTACTGTCGCATTGACCTGTATTGTCTGGTCCTCATTTGGAACCGAGGTATTAGTCACTGTTATTGCCGGGGCTATCGTGTCCAGCATGAGAGTGTTTGCTGCTGTGTTCACATCTTCGAGATTTCCTGCGTTGTCCTCTCCCCTGTATTTGATAGTGTATTCACCATCAGCTGGAACAGTGAACTGCCAGCTGCCTGCTGCATCAACATGGCTTGACCCTGTTGTAGGATCAGCTCCGCCAGTTGTGTAATAAACCTTTGAGCAGCCGGAAGCTGCGTCATTGCAGGCCAATGTGACAGTTGCGCCAGAATGCCATCCGGAAGGAACATTGTCTGAAGTTGCCGGGGGAGTAATATCGTAAAGGATATTATCTGAACTATAAAAAGAATCCGTATTATCAACAGCATCCCTGCAGTCCAGCCTGATGCAATAATAGTGCCCGTCCGTGCCATTAAAGCCTGCATCGTGAGAAGTTCCCCAATTCCGGTTAACTAAATATGTTCCGCTGGCATTGCATGGCGCTGATGGTGTTGTCCCGGCATCTGCATAGGAAACCCGGTAAGGCTGTGTTTTATGCATTCCATACCCTGAATCAGAGCAGTTTCCAACATCTGCGATGACAATGGTTGTTGCAGTGTTGTCGTAAGTTAATGAAGCAGGGTTCACGCCTGTTGAAAGGGTTGGCGGCGCCACATCAATTGGTGTTGTAATGTCAACGCGCTTTGCAGTCGTCCAGTCATAGGTTGTTGTCTGGTCTGCCTGAATATAATCCAGCATATAGGGTGACTTCACCCACAGTGTGATTGTCTTGCCATTATCATAAATACCGCCTACGACAATCAATTTCGGGTCGCTGCCCATACCGTAAGAGCCCTCTGTGACCACTGCGACGCTTCCTTTCTGGGCGCCGCCTATTTTTGCAACAATATCTGTGCCTGCCAAGGCGTGCGAATTGCTGACATTAGCAGTGCCGTAGAGGACTGCGGGAATTGACTGTGCAAATACAGCAGCAGGCATCAATAAGAATAGCAAAGAGAACAGGACAAATATTGTTGGACGATTCTTCAAAAAACGCATAAGTTTCCCCTTTTTTGCTACGGTTTCCTTGGCTTGGCAAGCCAGTAACCGCCTGCAATCAGCAGGACAAATACCAGTGCAAAGATTGTCCCGGGCATTGCGCCAATAAGCAAGCCAGTTGGCGCTGCCGCACTAACACTTTCAGTGCCAATTTCCTCTGTGATTATTTCTGTCCTGACAGGGCATTTCTTTTCCTCACCGAGCACGAGCCAGCTGGAGGGAACATCACATTCAGAAGGATATTCAACACATTCCAGCGTCTCCGGATCATAAGCTTTTGTCCTTTCCATTTTGCAGGTTTTCATAGGTTCTGCAATAACATCTTTTTCCCCGGTTATGGCAAAAATGGAAAATCCCGGGGTATGGGTTTCGTAATAGACATAGCTTGAGTCTTCGCCTGTCCTGGCAGTCTCCAGTTCCTCCCAGTTTCCGTCGTACCTGTACAGTGCTATGGTGCCCTCTTTAATCATGTTTGCTTTTATCCATGACTTTTCAACCATGAATGAGATAGTTGCCGGTGTTTCGCCTGTTGAGTCAATCTGCAGGTATTTGTAGA
>CBDUVR010000237.1:0-2295 GCA_965370705.1 uncultured archaeon
TTCAGTCGGCGGGGTGAAGTTCAGTCTGGGTTCAGTATAATCCGAAGTAAAAGTATAATTATACCCATCATCAGCGCTTGATTCACTCTCAGTCCCGTTCGAGCAGTTTACCCACCACCAGTGCGCGCCTTCTCCAAAAGAACTATTTGAATAAGCAGTTGTGCTTATATCTGGTGCAACACTCGCCGTATAATTAACATGAATTCCATCAAGATAAAGAGTGCAGTTTACTGTCCCGGTTAAGTCTCCTGTGTGGTTGTAGATAAACTGCAGAGAACTATTGTCTGAGTTTGTATTGGACTCATTTTCCGGCGCCTCAAGATAAACAGTGTGATGTTCGCCTTCCTCTGCGGAGAATATCAAAGGAGCTGCCAGCAGAGACACTGCAAGAACAGCAAGATATACATGCACATATCCTTTCTTCTTTAACATTGCATAACCCCTTGATGAGCATGCTTTATCTTCCCTCAATATTCTTTCGCGTTATAATTCTTTGAATCTACATTTATATAAATAATTCTCTGATTCATTCCCAAGTGCCAGCCATATCAAAAATTCAATCCCCGATAATCTGCACAATAACCTCTCTCTTCCGCGCGCGTGTATCAAAATCAAGCAAACATATCTGCTGCCATGTACCTAAAATCAGCTTCTTGTCCCTGAACGGCACAGTAAAGCTCGGCCCCACAAGCGTAGACCTCACATGAGAAGACCCGTTATCGCACCCCCACGTCTTATGGTGCTCATAATCATAATTCTTTGGCGCAATCTTCTCAAGCATAGCGGGAACATCCTTTTTCAACCCCGGCTCATACTCAATAGTGGAAACCCCGGCAGTTGAGCCTGCAACAAACACAACCCCAATCCCTGACTCAATCTTACCTGACGAGATTGCATCCTGCACATCGCCGGTAATATCAATAATATCCGTATTCCCCTCGCTCGAAACACTAAATGTTTTTGTTTCTACACCCATCAATACCACCATCCTGTAAGCTTTCCAGTATTCCAGTCTGTTATAATCTGGCGCGCAGCCCTCTCAACATCAACTCCTCCTCTGGTAAGATAATTGCGCTTCTTCGCAACCAAAGAAAGATAGTCGCAGGCATCATCCAGCGGAACCTTGTACACCTCATCTACATTCGATCCCTCTGCATCCTTGATCTTCTCAAGCAGCTCGCAAGCCGCAACCTGCGCAACCTTCAACTTCTCAGGCCTGATTGAGCTTCGAAACACGCAGAACTTCTCCTCAGCAGGCAGAACCCCCGGCGTATCAAACAGTTTGATATCCTTTGAAAGGCGTATCCACTGTACGCCTTTAGTATATCCCGGCACTGGCGATGTTTTCGCACCGGATGAGTGGGAAAGCATATTCAAAACAGACGACTTGCCGCAGTTCGGGTACCCGACAACACACACCTTCTGAGGATTATGCTTTTTGATAGCGCCCTTGAGAAACCCTGTCCCCTTGCGCTCACGTGTAGACACAGAAACAACATCATGATATTTCTTCAGGTCAGCCCGGACCTTCGCCTCAAACTCATTAGGCACAAGATCAGTCTTATTGATAACAATAACAAGCTTCTTCCCAAGCTTCAGGACAAGATCCTCAAGCTTAGAAGACCTTGTCTCAGAAGCCACGCGCGCATCAACCACCTCAAGCACCACATCGCTCTCTTTGACGGCGCTTATGACAATATCCCACTGACCCATAGATTAACTTAAGAAATATGACTTTAAAAATGCTTTCAAATATGTAAATATTGAGATATGATATTCTATCATGGAGGATGTGTGTCTATAAAGTTTCTAATAAGTGCCTCATTGTCCTCTCGTGATTTCTGATATTGCATGTATGACATCATCTCTATACCAATATAAAATATAATTAAAATTAGAACAACTACGACTGGTATTGCCGCACTTTTCATTGAAATCCCATGTAACAGGCTAAACCCGATAATGGTCACATATAGCATGTATAACGCAAAAATGATCCCGACAACAGGAATCCACGTGTAAAGTGAAAACACAGTAACGTATGCAACAACCTTGCATGTTGCATCAAAACTATTCTTTGCACCGACCATCTTAAGTAAAGCATGATATATTGCAGAGATTAAAGCAACCCCGATACTTCCGGCAATTGCCGCTTTGAATAAAGAGAACATAAGTATCTCTAAAAAAACATTACCTGTAATTGTAGACATCCAGAAATTTCTTTGGAATTCATTGTCCATTATAAAGAAATAGATTTCTGCCCAGTTTGAGCGACCGAAGGGAGCGGAAACTGGG
>CBDUVR010000238.1:0-2251 GCA_965370705.1 uncultured archaeon
CATCATCCGGGCTGCCTGAACCATCTCCCGCACCATCACCATCACCTGGCGGAACATCATCATCACCCTCAACTCCTGGCTGGCCCGCCTGCGCATAAACAGGCACAACAGAACACAAATAAGCAGATAATACAAAAAAAACTAGCAGGTATCTAAATCCATCCTTGAGCATGCATTTCATTAAAATAGCCTCCACATGATTTTCACTACGAGAATCTCAATACAAATAAGATTTACAATCTAATCCTGCAAAAAACTATTTAAAACCCGCTTGTTCCAGAAATTCCAAAAACGAACCACAGGTCACGAAAAGGACAAAAGAAACAGTATTTAGCAGAAATACTGGATACACTATCTTCTACTTCTTCTTGAGTTTTGCAATCACTACGCTTTTGCCGCACTTCTCGCATCGCGGCCGGTAAGGTTTTTTCGTGAATTCCTCTTTTTTTTCCTGCTCATGCCCGCAGAAAGGGCACTTCAGCATATATCTGAATTCCTCTTTACCTTTCATGCGCCACATTATTATCTTGCCTGAAGGCTCGCCTTTTTCATTCTCAAGCGCACGATTCGTAAAATAATTAGTATCACCGATATTTGGAAACTTCACAATATCACCACAAAATCTACTGGTTATCTTCCCTTTATATTAATTGTTGTAATTGGATATATACTAAAGACAGCAAAATCACTCCTAAACCAGTAAAACACATAAATATATAAAATATAAACTATAATCAAAAACGAGTTCTTCAAAAGAACAAAATATTCAAAGTGAGGTAATAGTATGGTAAAAATTTCAAAAATAACAATGGATTCGAAAGATGTTGAAGTAGAAGCAACAGTAATCGAGGTAGGGGAGCCAAGAAGTGTAAACACCCGCTTCGGCCCGAGAAGCGTCGCAACAGCAGTAATAGAAGACGACACAGGAAGGATAAACCTGAGCCTCTGGGAAGACCAGATAGCAACAGTTTCCGCAGCCAAGAAAATAAAGATAAAAGGCGGATACGTAACCGAATGGAGCAACAACCTCCAGATAAACCTCTCGAAGCAGTCAGAACTGGAAGTCGTCGAGTAAGCAAACTAGAACCCCGGCGCACCCTTTTTTCTTTTTTTATTGTATATAAAGTCTGGACCGACAATAAAAAAGCTTAGGATTCCCCAATTATCACCAACATCCTATGATTTTTTATTTGCCAATGTAGGGGATGTTTTTGTCGCTAATCCTGATTGTTCCTTTTATTGTTAGTTCAGTGCCAACACTTTCTTCTGATGCAGGGTCGAGTTTGTTGATTTCCGGTTCAAGGCTTAGTATTTCAGCTCCAGATGTATAGATGCAGCCGGTTTCATCATATACGCAGTAGTCGCTTCTGGTTACTTGTGGCCCTCTGTTACATACAGGGATGTCCCCGCCATAAATCCATCCGCCATATTTGCAGTCAATTGTTACTGTTTTTCCCTGGTAAGATGAAGGGTTTTGTATAATGTCTCCTATTTTGGGATTTTCTGATTGTTGCTGGGCGCATCCACTGATGAGGATTATTGCTAATATAATGATAGTCCCGGTAATCAAAAAATATTTTTGTTTCATCGTTGATTATAGTACATTTAGACTATTTAAATAACTTTTGTTTCTGCGCTAGAGGGGTTTGGTTGGAATTAACAACAAAGATATGCGAAGTCGACGTAAGCCGAGTTGGGAAATCCTACTAAATTTTTCCGTATATTCGTTGCGATATCCTCATCTGAAAGATGAAGAGGAGCGAAGCGACGAAAGTTCCTCCTCCTCCTCGTGAGACTGAGCGTAAAAAGTGTATACATCAGGAACTCAAACTTACTACCTTATGCAAAAGTGCAAATAGAAGATATTCTACAGAGAACACCAACCCTAGGAGACTTCGAAGAAGACAACATCCTGTTATCCGCAATCCCGAACACTACCTGATGTTATAATGCTCCTTCATAGGTGTTCGGTTAAGGAAATTCGTGGCACTATAACTCGTTTATTCTTAATATGATTGTCCCATTTTTGTGTGTCCTAAAGTCATTTCAAAATATAACTCATTATGATATATTCAACTAATAGCGAAAAATTTCCACCTATATTTACAGGCGATTATTCAGTCAAAAAAATAGCTTATTTTTGTGCTCTTTAACCACAACAATATTGAACAAAATCAGCCTCAATAGAGTATTTTATCTCTTAACCGAACACCTATGAATGCTCCTTTATTTCACGAACACGAGACTCCAT
>CBDUVR010000239.1:0-2225 GCA_965370705.1 uncultured archaeon
GAAATAAAGAATTTAGGCACCATCAACATTTTTTTGACAAACCAATCATCTTTTGAATAGCGCATCAAAAACAAATTGGGTATCGAATTAGAATTTATGAAACGAATCATTGTATTGAACTCGCCATCTACAATCTTTCGTCCCAATTTTTTACTCGAGCTTTTCAACTGAAATTCATTTTTACAATCCTCGCAAACAAAGTCTGAAACTTTTGTATTGTCTGGAAGTTTATCGATTCTGTCATTCAGGCAGGAAGGGCAATACATCTCTGAGGAACACCATGCTTCAGATAAGACTCTTGCTATTTGTGAATTACTTTTGTAATGAGTAAACACATCCTCTCTGTATAAAGACAAATTCATCATAACTATATCTTAAAGAATCCATAACCAATAAAGCGCGATTTCCACAAACTAATCATACCTCGGATAATACTGCCACTCACAAACCTCTCTCTCAACCTTGCCATTATACCACACTTCAAACCTTAATGGCTTTGCTGCATCCTGTAACAACTCAAACCTGCAAACATCCTCATCATTCTTTGACAAATCCCCAACAACAATTTCCGCATCAACAAAAAACTCTTTATCAAGAGCAACACACTTCACATTTTTCAGATCTTCATTTGCGCCAATAAAAACATTCGCAGACTCATTCTCGCATTTGGAATAAATGCGCACCGGACTTTCTCCAAACTGAAGCGCAAACACTTTTACAAAAACCCCCAGCATCAGGAGCGTAAATACGATACAGAGCCCGGCTATTGCATAATTTCTTACTTTTGCGCTTTGATTTTCTGATTCCATATTATCTCTAGTTCTGATTCAATCTTTATAAATCAAATCCAAAAGCCACCCGCAGAGAGACAAATCAAACCTATTTAAAATTAAACCCATTAATACAATACTTATGTTCAACAAGATAAGAGACGCGCTCAACAAATTCGCGCGCCTCGGCGTCGCCGACAAGAAAGCAGTAGACGAGCTGGTAAAAGACATCCAGCGCACCCTCATCGCCTCGGACGTAAACGTAAAGCTCGTCTTTGAGCTCTCGAAAAACATCAAGGAAAAAGCCCTCGACGAAAAAATACCAAAAGGCCTCACAAGAAGAGAACACATAGTAGACATCGTCTACAAGGAACTCGTAAGATTCCTCGGCGAAAAAAAGCCGGACATAAGACTTGCAAAGCAGAAAATACTCCTGATAGGCCTCTACGGCTCAGGAAAAACAACCACGACAGCAAAACTTGCAAAATACTTCACAAAAAAAGGCCTCTCCTGCGGCATGATCTCCTGCGACGTATGGCGCCCCGCAGCATACGAGCAGCTAAACCAGCTCTCACAGGAAATAAGCATTGAATTCTACGGTGACCCAAAAGAAAAAGATCCCGTAAAAATAGTAAAAGACGGCCTCAAAAAGCTAAAAGACAAGGAAGTAATAATCATAGACTCAGCAGGCCGCTCAGCACTAGACAACGAGCTGAGAGAAGAACTAAAAAAAATCAACGACATCCTGAACCCCGACGAAAAGCTCCTCGTCCTCTCAGGCGACATAGGCCAGGCTGCAGGAACCCAGGCAAAAGAATTCAACGAACTCGTCGGCCTCACAGGCGTCATCATAACCAAGATGGACTCAAGCGCAAAAGGCGGCGGAGCCCTCTCAGCATGCTACGCAGCCGGCACCAGAACAAAATTCATCGGCACCGGCGAGAAATCAGATGACATTGAAATATATGACCCCCTAAAATTCGTCTCGCGCCTCCTCGGCATGGGCGACCTCGAAACCCTCCTTGAAAAAGCAAAAGAAGTCATGAGTCCCGAAAAAGCACAGGAGATGCTGACCGGCGAATTCAACCTCAACACATTCTACGACCAGATAGAGAGCATGAACAAAATGGGCTCTCTCAACAAGATAATGGACATGCTGCCATTAGGCGGCGTCAAGATACCAAAGCACCTCTTAAACGAGCAGCAGGACAAGATGGGCAAATGGAAAATAATGATGGACTCAATGACAAAAAAAGAAAAAAGCAGCCCAGAAATAATAGACTCCCAGCGCATAGAAAGGATCGCAAAAGGCTCAGGCGTCCAGCCGCCGGATGTCAAGGAACTAATGAAAAACTACAAGCAGGTCAGCAAGATGATGAAAAAATTCAAAGGCGGCAAAGCATTCAAAAGAGGGCCATTCAAGGAAATGTTCAAAAGCCTGAAAGGAAACCTTTC
>CBDUVR010000240.1:0-2220 GCA_965370705.1 uncultured archaeon
GTTTTCGTCGTCTTCGCCTCTTGCAACAGAGCCATAGAGATATAGTTTAAGCCCAAGTTGTTTTGCGATTGTTTTCAGGTGAGGTATGATGGGCTGTGACAGGCTGTATGATATTTTCAGATGTTTCACAACAGGATTGTCCCTGTTTAGCTTTAGAAAATTCATTTTCCCGCGCTTTTTGAGCAGGAGGTAGTTTTCGCAGGCGAGGAGTTTCAGGTATTTGTTTACTGCACCCTGGCTGATCCCTGTTTTTTCGTGAATTTCTTTTTCGTAGTATTCCCTGCCTGTTGTGAAGAAGGATATGAGGAGTTTTAGCGCAATGTTGGATTCCCATATGATGCTTTCAGATGAATTTGTTTTCATATAGGTGAATTTGTTTTCATAGGTATATATAGTTTTGCATTTTTGCGCACACCATACTTGATTTGCGCCTTAGTGACAGTTCTATGCGGCAAGTGGAAAGGTATCAGTTGGCTTAAATCATCCCCAGCGACTATATCTCCGGGACAATGCGCTCATTAAATTAACTATTATATGGGGGTTAATTAATTGCTCTTGGAACAATACTATTGTCAATACCCCCAGTCACCGCTGCCTTCGGTCGCTATAGACCGGGCAGAAATATATTTCTTTAAAATGAATATGCATATTTCGAAAAATCGAACATATGTTCGAAAAATAATAAACTATTTAAACTTCATAACATAAAAAGAATCTATGCTTGAAGAGATTTTAAACACAAAAATAAAAACAAGAATCGCTATTCTCTTTTCAAAAGAGAAAAATTCACTGCAGATATCCGACGTTGCAAGGAAGCTTGCAATATCAAAATCAAGAGCAAGCGAATGCCTGAAAGACCTACAAAGATGCGGGCTACTAAAGAGCAGAACCATTGGAAGAAGCATAGTCTACGAACTCTCCTCCACAAAATTGGCAGGAGCCATAGTCAATGCACTGGAACAGGACGAAAAACTACTCACCGAATTAGAAAACAGCCTAAAAAAAGAACTTGCAAAACTTAATCCTGTAAGTATAGCACGATTCGGGTCAAGCGTAACAGCAATGAAACCCGGAAGTGACATAGACATAATAGTATTACTAAAAAAGAATACAGCAAAAGATGAGATATATAGGATTTCAGCAAAACTAAGCGAAGAGTTTGGAATACATATTTCTATTATGGCAATAAATATTGAAGAATTCAGGAAAAAGGCAAGAAATGGAGAAGAATTCGCCCTAAAAGTAGCTGCTACACACACACTAATATACGGCAGAGAACCGGAGGATATCATATGGCAAAAGAAATAAGAAAAGATGAAGGAGTGAAATTCCTGAAAAAATCAGAAGAGTTTTATTCATCAGCACTGGAAAATTATCAAAAGCGAAGGCTGAACGCATGCCTTTTTGACTCATCGCAGGCAATAATTTTAGCCAATGATGCGTTTTGTATTTTCAGTATCGGAAAAAGGGCAAGTAAAGACCACAGGGAAGCCATAATGCTCCACGTTGAGGCAGCGCAAAGTAAGGAAAACAAGAAAGAAGTCGTAGCAGAGGCTTTGGAAAAAAGAGGCGAGTTTGGTTATACAGAAAAAGAGACAAATGAAAGAGATGCCAATCTGCTTTTGATTCGCGCAAGAAGATTTCTGGACTGGACAAAGTCGAAGTTCGGGTAAATAACTTATTGCTCTTCTGGTGCTGATTGTTCTTTGTGAGGATGATTCGCACATGCCTGTTGCGCTCATCCTTCTGGCGCTCTCTGCATTCCAGTTTGCGTTTATGACAGAGGCAGCAGCAAACTCCACTGCGATACTTTCATATACAATGAAAAATCATGGAAATGAAGAGCTCAGCATTGGTTTTCTGAAAGAAATTCTAAAGCAGGTAAAGCTTTCGCGGGAATTGTACGAAAAGCTGGGGCAGGAAGTTTAATTTCCAATCACCCGCGTCATGTAGTGTCAATGATTTGTACCTGAGTCATAGTTCTACACAACTATTTAGTGAAATAGTATCAGTATCCCTACATCACCATACAGTAACTACTTTTCTGGAACAATAGGTCTTTTTAAATAGGACGTATGGAACAAACGGCATTTATATATCTTCCTTGAAAAGTAGTGTCTATCCGTTTGAATGCAGCACTCAGTATAACTATTCACAACAAACGTAAAAGAGCATCTCAAGCGGGTACAGAGGTGAAATCTCTCCCCAATATCTTTTGGG
>CBDUVR010000241.1:0-2218 GCA_965370705.1 uncultured archaeon
AACGAGAATGACGAACTATCTCTTTTGAGAAGCAGTGACTATTTTTGGGCAATCGGCAACAGCGCGGACACCACGACTAAGTCCACGGATTGCGCATACGATCGCATTATCTTTACGAGCGCCGTAAAGCCATATTTTACGGGAGACTCAGGAGTGTTCCGATTTGACACCATCTATGATTTGACCTATGACGAGACTGTGGCGGTTTCAGACCATTATCCGATTTATGCAGTGTTTTATAACAGAATACCGGAGCATAGCTCGATTTGGAGTTGGATTTTCGGGTAGTGATGTTTTTATCATTGGAGCAGGCTGACGGTTGTTATTAGCCCTTAATACATAAAGTTTCTAAGCACAAGAATATGTATTATGCCCAAATACTTCAAAGACTCGGAATGGAAAAAGAAGCGCAAGGAAATCATAAAAGAAGACAGTGCGTGCACATGGTGCGGCTCAAAGGAATTTCTTGCAGTCAGGCGTAAGGAAACTGAAGAGACAAAGATTTTGCTCATAAACGAGTTTCGCTTTGAGAAATTCAAGGCAGAATACAACATCAAGAAACCAGGTGAGGAAGAGGTTTCAATATTCCTTTCAGAAGAAGAAAGCATGCTTTCTGAGCCGATTTTGAAGGTGTTCAAACATTATGCGTCTAAAGATGTCTGGGAACTTAAATGGCAGGATGTCGGGAAATTTCTTGATATCAAGCGCACGGAGGCATCCAAAATCAGGAAAACTTTGCGCGAACTATTGAAAGAACAGTCAAAAATAAATTGGGACAACTTCGCTGAAAATGAAGAATTGCAGGAAAAGATTGCAAAAGAGTATGAAGTGTATTCAAAGCCGAAAATAGAGCGCTACAAAAAGTGTTTGCCTGAAGACATAATAATTCTTTGCAGAAGGTGTAATTTCGCCAGCATGAACGGAATGGAGCTATGCCCTGTATGCAAAAAGAAATACAAGGGCGTAAAATACGACACCTGCTTTAACTGCCTGCCAAGTGATCGGAAAAAGCAGATATCTGGTGAAGAAGAAGCCGATTGATGCGAAAACTTTATATGGGAGTTAAAGCCACAAATAAAGCATGAAGCTCTCAGGACATATTCTTACACTGTTTTTAGTTGCCGGCGTTGTTCTCTCAAGCGGTTGCACAAAAAATGAGTGCAATCATGATGAGGACTGCCCGTACATAAACTGTTTTTCTGCCCATTGTGATAGCGGTTCATGTATATATAACGCTCTTCCAACCTGCTGCGGCGACAATGTGTGTACAGAGGGTGAGCATCAATCCAACTGCGCACAGGACTGCCCCACATGCGATGACCAGAATCCGAATACTGAAGACTTTTTTGATTATGACATGCAGCACTGCAAAAATGTGCCTTTGCAGTATCTTTTTGAGGACTTTGAGATGGGTGCCAACAAATGGGGTTTTTCTGATGAAAACGGCGAACCTATCGCGCCATGGAACGCTGTCTCGGGAGAGACAAATATGATGCTAAGGGGCACAGGACACTCATGGGCGACGCTTATGGGCAGTGAATGGGATGATTACACATTCAAGTCCAGTTTCAGGATAATGCAGGGGGTTGTGCATTTCAACTACAGGATAAAGGACAGCCCTGAAGGAGTAATGCGCTATTTTGTCGGCATCGGGAACAACAAAATATATTTGCAGAAAGAATACAAAGGGCAATTCTATCCGCTTTCTGAAATGAGGACGTATATCGGGCCTGAGTGGCACAGTGTGGAGATACGAGGCTACAATAACCTGATTAATGTTTATCTTGACGGCAATCTTTTGATAAAATACGCTGATTATACAGAGCCCGTTCTTTCAGGAGGAATCGCATTTGAGCCTCTGGAAAACACGATATTTCTTGTAGATGATGTTGTGATTAAGCGTGCAGACATGAATGATTTGATTCGTCCGCATACTATGGCAGAAAACCCACTACCGCCTAATTAGGCAACTTTTTAATAAGTTGTACTACAAGATGTATTCTACGTAATGACCATCCCTCAAAAATGCTACTTTTTGAGCCATTTTTGAGGTCCTCGAAAATTCAAGACGTTTTGTTATTGAATTTTCGGGCTTTTCGGCTTGTGTTTGAAATGAGTAATCCGGAGCCGAAAATCATGAAAATCCACAAATGCAGTTGGATGGGCTTTTCAAGCTTCTCCAAACTTGTTTGGAGACCTTAGAGCGCAAGCGAAATGG
>CBDUVR010000242.1:0-2216 GCA_965370705.1 uncultured archaeon
TTTCTTAATTAGGAACTACGCATGTCGTGGATATATCCTGATGTTACATAAAGTACACGCATAGCCCCGGGATTTCGGGAACTTCGCATACATGCATATGTTATACCGCAAAACATTTATATCAGTGCTGAATGACTTTCATTGCTTCTTTAGCGCTTTTGCCTTCATGGACAATCTCACACACGGCCCGAACCAGTTTCGCCGGACTCTTGTGCTGGAACGCATTCCTGCCCATGGCAACCCCACAGGCACCTGCCTTTATCGCGCCCTCGACCATCTCAAGAGTCTCCATATCACCGCCCTTGGCGCCGCCTGCTATCACAACAGGCACACCCATTGCGCCATCCACCACTTCCTTGAAAGTCTCCGGATCGCCTGTATAATTCGTTTTTATTATGTCTGCACCAAGCTCAGCCGCAATTCTCACCGCATGTTTCACTACACTCACATCATACGAATCCTTGATACCCGGACCCCTCGGGTACATCATTGCAAGAAGAGGCATCCCCCACTCCATGCATTTCTGTGATATGCATCCAAGGTCTCGAAGCATCTTCGCTTCATCCTTGGCACCGACATTAATATGCACAGAAACCGCATCAGCGCCAAACTTAACTGCCTGCTCAACCGAGCCTGTAAGCACCTTCGTATTCGGATCCGGTGCAAGCGTCGTACTTGACGAAAGATGCAGGATAAGACCAACATCCTTACCATATCCTCTATGCCCATGCAAAGAAAGCCCAATATGCCCAAGAACAGCATTTGCACCGCCCTCAGCAACCTTATCAACTGTTTTTCCCATCTCAAGCAGACCTTGCGAGGGACCGATAGTCACACCATGATCAAGAGGTATAATTACACTTTTCCCGGTATCCCTGCTTATAATCCGCTCCATTCTAATGCCTTTTCCTATCATTTTCAATTCGCCTCCATGTATTATCGTACTTTGTTTCCCAATCGGATGTGTATGTTTTTGAACTATGCCTATAATGTTCGGATGAAGAAAATCAAGTGTATCCGGATGCAGAACCTCCCACTTATTCTCCCTGATGTTCTTTTGAAGCACTTCCGCAGAAATGCGCGGTATTGTGGAGTACTTGTCCTCCACGTTTTTTAGAATCCCGTGAGTGTCCTTGAGATAAACTACTGCATCAGCATTATCAAGATTCGCTATAGCCCCGGCCACTAAATCTGTCGCATTCCTGCCAAGAAGGACAACATCTCCCTCTTCAGTCTCTGCGCCAAACCCGGATATGACGCACAACTTATGATCAAGCTTATGAATTCTCTCCTTGCTCTTCTGAAGGTCCAGCCTGCCGCAAAGCCAATCCCCTTTCCCGACCAGTGGATAATCCTTCGCACCCTGTATCACCAGTTTTGAATCCGCGCCAATCTTTTCAAGTTCACTGCAAAGCCGCCTGGCACTTTGGATCTCACCCTGTATCTGGTGAAGCGCCTTTTGCTTGTCAGGCATGGACCTGCTCTCCTCCACCAGGCAGTCAGTCACACCCTTTTTTGCAGAGACAACCACATGAAGAGTATCTACTTCCTTTGACACCTCCAGAATCCATCTCGCCTGCTTTGATATAGAATCATCACTACCCAGCACAGAGCCGCCGATCTTCACAACAATTTTTTTCAGCTCCTTCCTGCACCCATACACATTCATAATCATTCTAATTACCGCCAATTTCTTTCTCTACATCATCAAGCGCTTTCCTGAACCTCTGTCTCTGCTCCACAGCATACGGATTCAGCACCTGGATATCCTCCAGCAGCACATCAGTATCATTACTGAGCCTCTCTATAATCCCAAGCAGCGCATCAAAATTCGGCGTTGTCAAATCCTGCCTCCCAACATCCATCTTCTTCAGACCAAGTGCAATATAATGCGTCAGGCACTGCGCAGTCGCCATCTGCCGGTCATGCTCTTCCGGAGTCACCACATACGTCACAAGACCTATCTTCTCAAGAAACCTGCAGATGTCCCTGACACTATGCTTTTGCATCCGCACAGGACACACAGCAACCTTCCTGCCCAAAATATTATGCGCCCCCAGCCCGTCAACTTTCGCAGAATCCGGCCCGAACAATGGGTGCGTCCCAACCACATCCACAGTCTGCGGCAGCACATCACGCATAAGCTCGCACGGCTTCTGCTTCAGAGAGCACACATCAAGAACCAAAGCACCTGGCTTTAGATGCGGCGCTATATC
>CBDUVR010000243.1:0-2191 GCA_965370705.1 uncultured archaeon
TTCCGTATCTTCAGGTTCATGCGCTTTATAGACACAGGCACATTCCTGACAAGGGAGGCAAAACTGCATGACCTGAGAATACTAAAGATAATATTCACAATTGCCTCAATCATCTTCATATTCTCTTCCTTCATTTACGAAGCAGAAAGATTTACTAATCCTGATATCAACGACCTGGGAACAGCAATGTATTTTTCAGTAGTGACCCTGGCAACAGTCGGTTTTGGAGACATTGTCCCCATAACGCCTCTTGGGAAAATAATAACTGTCCTGATGATACTTGTAAGCATCGCCCTGATACCGTGGCAACTGGGATTATTGATAAAAGAATTCATGTTCTCACATGCCAAAAAAAGAATTATAACCTGCAAAAAATGCGGGCTTAAGCACCATGATTTCGACGCCACGCACTGCAAGCATTGCGGCAGCATAATCTATCATGAGACTGACGGCGAAAGCAATTGACATCACACATACTCGCAAACACCCCTCTGGCTCCACCCGTTAACCTTAACAAACGCATCAGCGCGCCCCAAAACAACCCCCATCTCCTTCAGTTCGCGCCTCCTTTTTATAGGAACCCTCTTCCTCCTCTCAACTATCCTCTTTGCACTAATCTCACCTATGCCCGGGACATGCAAAAGCTCATCATAGCTCGCGCTGTTGACATCAACAGGCTTCACAAAATAATTCCGCGCAACCAGCACCTTCGGATCCTCACGGGAGAGATTGCCATCCTCACTCAGAACATCCTTAATCTCGCCTATTTTGAAATTATACTTCCTCAAAAGAAAATCAGTATTGTAGAGGCGAACCTCCCTGAGCTTCCCTGTCTTCTCCCGCCCCTCAAGCGCAGTCCCCCTGCACGGCGCAAAAGCACTAAAATAACCGCGCCGGATACCAAAATTCTTATACTCAAAATCAAGCATATTAAGAATCTCAAGATCACTCTCATCGCCGGCCCCCACAACAAACTGCGTAGTATGCCCGTGCGAAAGATTCATACCCGAAAGCCACCTCTGCCTGCGAAGAATATCAATCCTGTAGTCCTTCGTACCAGAAAGGCAGGACAGCCTGTCCTTACTGGGCGCCTCAAGATTGATGCTCAGCCTCTGCGCAAGTCCCGAAGCCCTCCGGATAGAATCATAACTGGCGCCGGGAAGAACCTTCATGTGGATATACCCCCCGAACCGATACCTGGATCGCACAATCTCCAGTGTCTCGATCATCTTCTCCATGATGATTTCAGGATCCCTCGGGATACCTGAACTCAAAAAAAGCCCGTCAACAAGATTTTGCCTGTAGAGCCCCATAAACGTCTTCGCAAGCTCAGGCGGCGTATAGCTCGACTTCTTCTCCTTCCTTGCATTGATGCAGTATTTGCAGTCAAAAGAGCACTGGTTAGTATAAAGAGTCTTGAAAAGCAGGCACCCCTTCCGCCCGTTCTCAGCCCTGTATATTGCGCCAAGATCAGTATTAGCAGCCGGCCCGCACGTATCATACTGGTTGGCGCGCGAAAGGCTCATAACCTTAGACTCGCGGGAAGATTCCCTGTCAAAAAACGAGTGCGCTGAAAGCGAAACGATTTTCTCATGCGTCGTCATAAGCAGTCTTTGCCCGCATCCCCTTAAAAATACTCCCCCTACATACCCTGCCGATAGAATGAAATTATTATGATAATATCAGATTACCATCTGGTTTGGAATTTATTCTAAGGACGATATACAATGTCTGCAGGAGTGCCTGGCTTATAGGTTTTTTCTTGGACTAATGACCCATATTCCGGTGGTGGTCTCGGATTAATTTTGCCACCTCTGGTATCGATTGAAACCGCATCTGTTTCATATCGTTGTTTTTTATCTAGTACCATACATAATGCATGCTCAAATCCCTCAAAATTTTCAATCGCTTCTTTCAATTTAGACACTTCCTCATCATCGCCAATAATATTCACACAATATGCGTGTTTTCTTTCCTCTGGTTTTCTTTCCTCTAGTTGTTTCAAATAAAACAATTCTAAATGCAATCTATACACTGAGTTCTCAATATCAGTTCCTCCATCAAAATGTCCTAAAAAAGCAATCTTTTCCTTCGGTTCATACCCTAAAAGTGCAACATGACCGGGGTTTAAACCATATGTCGCTAGAATCGAAACAACCTCTTCTGAGTTTGTTATAGCCATCTCGTTTAA
>CBDUVR010000244.1:0-2191 GCA_965370705.1 uncultured archaeon
ATACGTAGTTGATTGATATGAAAGATAAGAGATATAAAACAGGGTTAAGTGGATTTATTTTTATGCTTGCGCTATGCATAGCAACAGCATCAGGCATCGGGTCGCAGGTGGACCTTACATTAATGCGCACAGACCCTGACCCTGTATCTGCAGGAACATACTTTGACATAATTATCAAACTTGAAAATATAGGCACAAAAGAAGCAAAGAACGTATCTGTCATGATCCTGCCAGAATACCCGTTTTCACTGGGACCCCGGGAAGATGCGAAAAAGGAGTATGGTACGCTTGAGATAATGTCTCCTATTACAGTACGGTACACCCTGTACGTGGATGAGAGTGCGGTTGACGGGCAAAACAAACTGGCAGTAGCATACACCACTCAGAGCGGGATGAAAGTTACAGAAGATATTGCAATAGACATAGAAAGCAAAAAAATCAGCCTCTATCTGGGCGGCCTTGAGACAGACCCTACAAAATTGACATCAGACACAGACAGCGCAAAACTCACAGTTGAGATACAGAATGTAGGCGAGGCAGATGCGCAGATGGTTTCGTCAGAGCTGATACTGCCTGATGGCTTCAGTCCTTCTACAAGTTACTCAAACAGGTACATGCTCGGGACAATCAGCTGTGACTCAAGCAAAAGTGCGGTCTATTACATTGACATAGACAAATCAGTGCAGGAGGGACTTTATCCTGCAAAAATATTCTTGAGATATAAAGACAGCACAGGTTCGCGCTCAGAATATAAAGAAAAAACACTTGAACTTGATATTCCTGTGATGGGAAGACCGGATTTTGAGATAACTGATGTTTCGACAAGTCCTTTGAAGATTGCGCCCGGTGATGAGAATGTTGAGCTGAAACTGAAAATCAAAAATACCGGCTCCAAGAAAGGCGAAAGCGTATCTGTCAGGATATTTAAAAAGTCAGAACAGCCTGTTGATTTTGATGAAAAGTCAGATTATATCGGAACCCTGGGTATCGGTGAGGAAGGGTATGGTGTATTAAAACTGAGCGTTGATGAGAGTGCTGCGCTCAAAACGTATCTGCTTGACGCAGAAATAAGAACAGTATATGAAAATAGTGTCCTTGTTTACGATCGTACTGTTCCGCTGAGCGTATCTTTTGTGAGAGAGGAAGTCCCGATACACGAGAAATACCAGCAGTACTATCCACCTGTTGCCGGTCTTGTGGTGCTGTATCTCTTGTGGCGCTATATGCTGCCGTTTATAACTCACAGGATATCTTCAGCCAGCAAAAAAGAGAGACAGAAAATCAAACACCATGTTGAAAGCAGCATCGAATAAATCTTAAACATTGAAGCCATTGTGACTATCATGGACATATCTTTTATTGTTCCGACATTAAATGAAGAGAAATATATTGAAGATTGCCTTAAAGCTATAAAAAACCAGAAAACATTTTACACATACGAAATAATAGTCGTTGACGGGCACAGCACAGACAGAACCGTAGAAATTGCACAAAGATACGCAGACAAAATCATCTTTTCGAAAGTAATGTCTGTCGCGGTCCAGCGCAACATGGGAGCTAAAAGCTCGCATAGTAAGTACTTTGCATTCATAGATGCAGATACACAGGTATGCACAGATTACATTGAAACAGTTATCCTGCACCTCGAAAATGGCTATTTAGGTGTGTCTTTAGGTTTTGAATTCGAAAAAAAGAATCTGAAATTATTGTTTGCTGAAAAAGTGACAAATAGCTATTATCATGCAAGAAGCTTGCTTGGCGAAGCAACACTGCCGGGTTTTAACATCTCTATGTCAAAAAATGTATTTAAAGAACTTGGAGGATTCAAGAACACTGTTTTAGAAGATGTTGATATTTCAAGGACATTGAATAAGATTGGGCCAACAAAATACATTGCCCAAAAAAAAGTGATCACATCAGCACGCAAACTCGATAAAATGGGTGTGCTTGGTACCCTGAGGTATTACGTTGAGCTTGACCTGAGCAAAAGTTCGCGTATTGAGCCAGTTAAAAATCTTCTTAAGCACAAAAAATATATACATATCAGGTGAAATTTATGCCGAAAACAGATTTGTACAAAAAAAGAATAAAGAAATATAAAAACAAGGTCGTTGAACAAGCTATAGTCAAAGACATTTTTGGAAAATCCAAAGAACTGATGGGTTCAGCGAAAGAAATACAGAACTATATC
>CBDUVR010000245.1:0-2190 GCA_965370705.1 uncultured archaeon
AAATTTTTAAAATTCCTGAGGAAATTTCTAATTTGTCAGACAAATTGAAGACCAAAATTACCAGAAAGTTTAAATTTACAGGATTATGTGTTCTTTTACCCTTTATTCATCACACACCATACAGCATTACCTATTTAATCTATGTTGAAAGAGGTAGCGGAGAAGATTTCAAAGAACTAATTTCAAGAATGAAACCAGCGATGTCAATTCTTCTAAATCCAAAAAGAGAAGATATTTTATTAATTTTAAATGAAACCAAGAAGAATAAAATAGTTGCAATTAGGGAAAATAACTATTTTTATGGCAAAGAGTATGGAATTGCATATTTTGATACCTCTTTTGTTGATTTATATTTTGAAGTTTCGAGGAATAATATTCCATTCATGAAGTCAGATATTAAGGAGATTCTTAAAGAATTAATACTGAAAAATTTAGTAAATTACTCAAGATTAATGCGTTATGCTCATGAGCGAAAACTAACTCACGAAATAAAAGATATTCTTATGGAATTGTCGAAAGATATAGAGTTGCCAAAGGGGGGTTTGAATGTTTTACAGAAAATATCTTGATGCTAAAGAGATTAATGCAAGAAAGAAGAAATTTGGTTTTCCAAATGCAAGATTGATAGAATTGCTTATTTATGATTATGAGATATTTAGGCACTTGCTTGAAATAAGCGATAGATTTTATCTTAAAGGGGGTGCTGCAGCGCAACTATATATGGCTCTCCCGGAACAAAGAGCAAGCAAAGATATAGATCTTATTACGGATTACTCCCCTGAAGAGATAGATGAAATATTCACTAAAAAACTAAATGGAGTTTTTCCATGTAAACAGCATATACCTGCCAGGATAACTCATAACATTCCTATGGTCACATATCTGGTGAGTGCAGATTCTGTAATTGAAAAAGAGCACAAAGTTGAAGTGAAAGTTGATGTTATGTTTGGAGATATAAGGAATTACAAACTATCAAAAGCTCCGCCTTCTGAAATATTTGCACTAAATACAGAGGTTGAATTACCCTCAATTTCATTAGGTTCTCTTGTAGGAGATAAATTTCTCACATTAGCACAAAAAAGCATAGGTCTTCCGGCAGAAAAGCTTTCAGAATATCCTAAACAGTTCTATGATCTTTCAGGAATTATGCATCAATTAGACAAAAAGAATTTTGCAGATATGATATTCTCGTTTGAAACTATCATGAAGACAGAACTAAAAGCAAGAAATCTCGAAAATACTTCAGAGGAAGTAATATCTCATATTTTTGAAGTTCTTGATGAATTTGCCGGATTAGACCTTCCAGATTGCAGGTTTAAAGAATATTTGAATGCTTTCCAGAGTGCGTATGTAAATTCAAAAGCCAGAAAAAGCAATTCAGAGTGGATTCTCGATGCATTAACTCTGATTTATTTGCTTAAGTTGATAAGAGAAATTGTTGTGAAAAAAACAGACGTTGGTGCTGCTTTTTCTATCTGGGCTGCGATGCTTGAAGAATTAAAGGAGATATCGTCATCAAAAGCTGATAAAAAAAGAAAATTAAGGGAAGAATTCCTGGATGATCTAAGGGAAAAAGCCCCTTATTGGAAAAGACTAAAAGGCTGTTCTGAAGAAAGACTTTATCTGGAATTGAAAAAGTTGGATGGAGAACAAATAATATAACTAACCGATAAATTAGCACGCTTTTGCGAAATTTGAACCCTCGAACCCCTGCGGGAGCAGGCCCTGAACCTGGCGCCTTTTGTCGTCATATGCCCATTTTGCTCAAAAGGCTTGGAAACAGAATTTCCATGACTTTGACCACTCGGCGACCCTCGCGCATCAACATCTCACTAAAACAATAATTTTCTTCACTACATATTCTCTTGACAGGAAGATTTTATAACTTATCGTAGGCAAGTATACGCAAAGAACTAATTTTAGTGAATTATATGGGTTTCACAGCAATCATCAAAAAAGGCGAAAAACAATACGTATCATTATGCCCTGAACAGGACATAGTCAGCCAAGGCTACACAATAGAAACAGCCCTAAAAAACCTGAAAGAAGCTGTGGAACTTTATATCGAAGAGACAGGTATCCCGAAAAACACAAAACCAGAAGACACAATAATTGCTCGCTTCAATATACCGTCCTAAAAACCCTCACCCAAACCGCCTCTGCGCCTTCAGCGCACCCACATCCTCCCCA
>CBDUVR010000246.1:0-2187 GCA_965370705.1 uncultured archaeon
CCGTCGGGGAGGTTGGGGGAGTCTACGAGCTTGCAGATTCTTGTGTCGCCTTTGCTTTTTCTTAAGTATATCCTGAAAGTGGCTGCATGGTGGAGAACGTGCCCGCCTACTGCTGCTGTGGGGTCGCCGAAGAGCATGTCCGGCTTTGACATCACCTGGTTCGTGACATAGACTATCGCGTTGTATGTGTCCGCAAGCTTTTGCAGTACGTGCAGATGCTGGTTCAGCTTCTGCTGCCTGCCAGCAAGGGCGCCCCTGCCCACGTAATCTGACCTGAAGTGGGACATCAGCGAGTCTATGATGATAAGCTTTATCTTTCTTTCATCAATTATGTCCTTTGCCTTGTCTACAAGAAGTATCTGGTGGTCTGAATTGTATGCGCGCCCGACATGGATGTTCGCAAGCACTTTTTTTGTGTCAAGCCCTTTCGCAGTTGCCATCTCTATTATCCGCTCAGGCCTGAATGTGTGCTCTGTGTCAATATAAAGAACGGCGGCGCCCAGTCCTCCTTTATCGACAGGCAGCTGCGCGTTGACTGCAAGCTGGTGCGCAATCTGCGTCTTTGCGCTGCCGAATGCACCGTAGCATTCTGTTATTGCAGATGTCTCTATCCCGCCGCCAAGCAGGGTATCCAGTTCCTTGCTGCCTGTTGTCAGCTTAAGTATCTTTTTCCTGTTCTCAAGGGCCTGCAGGCCGGTCTCATAGCCCATCTTCAGGGCGCTTCTTGCTGCCACGATCGCTTTTGAGGCTGTGCCTTCACCGATGTCCGCCACTGCACCAATCTCAGAAGCGCTTGCTGTTGCAATGTTCATCAGGGTGTAATAGCCTGCCTCCTTTAGCTTCTCTGCGGTTTTAGGCCCGATACCTGGTAAATCTTCAACCTGTGTTTCTTTTTCTTTTTCACTCATTGTATTCATCTCCTATGTTGATTATGCTGTACTCTCCTGTCCCATCCTGCCCAATATCGAGTTGATTTCACCGATCGTATTTATCTCTTTTACATTATGGCATATAAGCTCAGGATTGCCTGTGACTTTATTTAACCTGACTACCCCCTTGATGTTGAGATAGTCTCCAAGCACATCAAGTGAATCAAAGAAATATTTTTCACCTTTGTTTTCAATTTCTTTTTCTATGTCTTCGACACTCTTCTTTAAAATTGATTCTGCCGAGTCCCTGAAAAAGACAGTGTTTATGTTCCCGTACCCGTCGTCAATTACCCCTGCTACGACCAGGAACTTTTCAGGATTTACTGTCCCATGCTTTTCGCACTTATTCTTCGTGAGCTTTGACTTGCATACCGGACAGATATTCTTAATCATCTCCCTCTCAAACAACTGGACTATGTGCGCCTTTACGCGGACAAACTCATCTTCACTGACAGCATCAAGGGTTATGTCCTTGTATCCATTATGTTCTTCCGGCACAGATTCTGCAACTGTTATATCCATATCATTTACTTTTCTCAGGTTGCCATAAGTGCCCAGCCGGACTTCTGTTGAGCCTTGATAGCCTTTTTTGGTGTAGCCCCCGATCACCTCAAGAACCTCTCCTTCTTTTATTTCATCAGACACTTCTGTTTTCTCGTTCCACAGGGACATCCTGATGGTCCCTGTCTCGTCCCCGAGCATCACATTCAATACTTTGCCTTTGCCGCTGTCAGTCTCAAATTCCTTTACATCTGAGATTCTGACTATTTTTCCAATGAAATTCACTTTTTGCATGTTGGGTACGATACTGCTTATTTTCAGGTCCTTGTTGACAGGCTTCACGAGATCCACGCCCACCTCCTTCCCCACAATGTATGCTGCGCCAATACGCGAGACCATGCCTGAGAGTTCTATTTCCTTTTCATTTACCTTTGCAGTTATGTCGGCTGCAGGTATTTTTGCCTTGTCTGATATTGTTTTTATTAATTCTTCTTCCGATACCATAAGCTTATGTTGTTATGGCTGTTTTTAAATATGTTGTGTGTACCGTGCCGATAGAATTCGCAAAGAGTTTTAAACTTCAGTTAATATTTGTTGGGTATTGGTGATAGATGGATGAAGAATATAATCCTTCTGGTTTTTTTGATAATACCGGTTATGCTTATTTCGGGGTGCGTTAATGAAAGTGAAGATATTGAAGATGCGGGAATTTCCTTGAATAATGTTTCTGTGGATAAGGCAGTTTATCATTCTTCTG
>CBDUVR010000247.1:0-2182 GCA_965370705.1 uncultured archaeon
TGTCAAATTGATTTTCCTGCTAAAATTGTGTACCAACTGTCAAACTTAGGTTACATTGACACTGATTTGCGATAGAAATTGAAGGGAGTATCTTATTCTGTGTGCTGTAAGCCCTTATGAGAAGCAAGAGTCTTTAAATTTCATTAAATGTTCTTTGTTTTTGGTAGAGATGGCGTTTGATTCATTTATTCTGTCGATTACTCTTCTGAGTGTCTTATTGATGTGATGTATATCGTATTTATTGCTCAGAGGTTTCACTTAGGAGATTTCTGATATTCAGAGCCCTCCTAAGTTACACCTGAGACTGTATCCCGTTGCCCGGACTTGAACCGGGAACAACTCGGTAGCTGCGTTTTTGGTTATTTTACTTATATCAGATATTTCATATATTTATTTACACGCATTATGTGAATGCCTGCTAATCCAAAGCACCGATAGGTACTTGTCTACAGCCGAGCACTCTACCAATTGAGTTACAACGGGATAGAATTGGGGGTGATGTTTGTGCAGTAGTGTATATTTATGGGTTAAGCTTTTATATTTTGTGTGTGTTATGTGCTGTCTGGTTGTTCAGAATCTTACTTTATGGTTATGTGCTGCGATATGCTTTTCTTTTTTACGTTGTTCGGGTCTTTCCCGATTATTTTTGCAGGAGGCAGTTTTATTCCTCCTTCAACATCAAGTATTGGCTTGATTCTATAGGATATTATCCTTTCGTCTTTTGGTGACAGTTTTCCAAGTTTCCATACGAGCAAGGTTCCGTTTTTCTTGCGTTTTACAAGTGCAGGCCTGATTGTGCCGCTGCTCTCTATGATACTGAATACCTGCGGAACCATGTCCTGGACCTGCACATCATCTAATGAGCGCCTGCTGTTGTTTCTTATCTCTATGTTGATAGTGTGTATTGTGCCTTTCCTGTATTTTTTTGTGATCCCCGGCTTTTCTGCGAAGTTTAGTATCATAAAGAAGATGGCTATTATGATAATGGCTGCAACAAAGTATATCCAGTATTTGATTTTGTATGTTATTGTGCATGTCTCGAGAGGTTCGAGTTCACATGTCCACGCGTATTTTGTCTCGCCGTTTATGACCACTTCCTCTGGTTCTCTGTCGAATTCAATTATTTGCGGTATTTTTGATTTGCTTTCAAGTATCTGCGTTGTTCCTTTGTCATTCCCGTCATTCATTGCCCGGATCTTTACTGTCTTTTCGAGTATTGTCGATGATATGTTTCTTCTCTCTTTGATTATGACTTTCTTCTCTATCTCAAATGATGTTTTTTGGGTCCTGACTTTTAGGTCGTTTCCGTCAAATAGTGTGCCTGTGAGTTCATATATGCCTTTATCCAGATACTTGTCAAATGTGTATCCTGCCTTTTCAATATGTTCCTGCTCTACTTCAAGAGGGGGTATGCTTATTGTCTTTTCATCTGTTGTGAGGCCGGTTAGCTCTATTTTTAGTGTTGCGTTCTTTGATTTGCCTGTGCCCAGGTTTTTGACGCCTGTTGTCAGTGTTACTTTTTCCCCGATCTTGTAGTAGTCTTTGTCTGCTGCAAAGATTGTGAGGTCTATTTTTGCTACTTCAATTACATACATGTAGATGTCTTTTGAGACAATGTTTTTTGTGTTATTTTTTGAGACTGCTTTTAAGCGGAAGAGGTATTTGTTTACCGGCGTGTCATATGGCGCGCTTATATAGAATCCGAATTGCCTGGTTTCGCTTTGGTTTAGTTTTATGGAGTAGTCGTTCAGCGTAACCCAGCTGGTTCGGGGGCCACTGGTTATGAAGAGCTCTACTGTGTCTGTGCGGTTGAGGTTGTTTGTGATTGTTGCAGTGTATGTGATTTTCTGGCCTGCCAGTATTGCGTCCCTGTCTGAGCGGATATCTATTGTGTATGGCTCTTCACAGTAAGCGCAAACAGGGATCAATAAGAATAGCATGATTGTTATTAATGTGAGTATGTGTTTCATAAGGGCACCCCTGTTAATATGTTATATGTGGAGATTTATTTATATATGTTTGAAATGCTTAAGATTCCGCTACTCTATTGAGTAGCGGTATGCGGAATCTTTGCATGTCAACAACTTTGGCGATATTTGTGGGCATGTAAAGCATGCCGCCGGTCTATTGACCTTGTCCTTACCCACAATTATTTCTCTCTAATGCCATTTTCGCCCCCATC
>CBDUVR010000248.1:0-2178 GCA_965370705.1 uncultured archaeon
ATTTTTCATCGTAGTATAAACTTCACTCTTCGATGAAATCTGTAAAAATCCATTGCAGGATTTTTGAGACTTTTCTTCGATGCCATTGTTGCGAAAAGAAGCTTGGAAATTGCACCGACAGTTCAATAAATTTTCATGATTTTTTATCACATATAAAGTATGTCTACGATAAAAAAGCTTGAAATTCCCCATACCTCCAGAAATTTCATGATCTTTGAGGTTTTTGCGTATTTCCTGCATAAGTTATTTTAGCTTTTGCTACCTTTATTAAACTGACTATACTAAACGTGTATTGATATTTCGAGTTGTATGGCACACGTTTAGTATAACGAAACCGTAAAAGTTCGAAAAAACTTTTGCGGTAGAGTATAATTCGTGAGGTGAGTTGTATATGCCGACTTGTGAAATGTGTGGCAGGGGCTGCCCTTATCTGAAGCGCGCTAAAATCGAGGGTGCGGTTCTTGAGGTGTGTGATGGCTGCGCGCAGAAAGGGGAGATTATCCGGACTGCGAATGTTAGTACGCACGCGTTTTTAAAGCCTGCGCGGGAGCAAAAGATTGTTGAAGATGAGATTGTTTCCGGGTTCGGGAAGATTGTTTGTGAGGCGCGAAAGAAGAAAGAGTGGGATGTCAAGAAGATGGCTGAGGTGCTGCATGCAAAGGAGTCGCTGATGCACAAGATTGAGGCAGGGAAGATTAAGCCTGACCTTTCATTTGCGCGAAAGATTGAGCATGCGCTGGGGGTTCATCTTGTCGGGAAGGTTGAAGAGAGTGAGGTCGGGGGCGAGATTTCTGATAGCGGGGAGATGACATTGGGAGATTTTGTTAAGGTTAAGAAAGTGAAGAAGTAGGATTTACGTGATTCTAAATGACAAGATTGCAGGAACTGGAGAGAGAAATTGAAAAGATAAAGGAGAGAAACATGCGCGTGGAGGCAGATAAAACGTGGGAGACAAGCTATACAAGAAGAATTTTGCTTGTGATTTTTACATACGCTGCAATCGGATTTTATCTTCAGGCAATTAACATACCACAACCGTGGCTGAATGCAATTGTCCCTGCTGTTGCATTTATGTTATCAACTTTGACTCTTCCTTTTTTCAAGAAGTTATGGGTAAAATATATTTACAGAAGATAAGACAACTAAGCGTCACTTTTTTTGAATTTGTAGAGATAACGTTTGAGGCTGATTACTTTTTCGCCATCAATCATAATTCCTTCTTTTTTCAGGAGAGCTATCTTTTTTTCTGTTCCTCCTGAGTAGCCGCCAATACGTCCTGTGCTTTTTATTACGCGATGGCAGGGGATAATTATCGGTTGCTTGTTTTTGTTAAGAGAATTTCCTGCTGCGCGGGTGGCTTTTTTGTTGCCTGCGGCAGTTGCCAGTTGCTTGTAGGTTGTTATCTTGCCTTTAGGTATTTGTTTTGTAAGCTTCAGGACTTCTTCTGAAAATGACATGCCAAATGATTAGGCAAATAGATTAATATTTTTGGCGATGATTAAAATGTATAGATAATAGATGAATAATCATTTGATGAGTGGTACTATGCATGAACTGAATGTTGAGACCAGGAAGAAAGAAGAGTTTGTGGATATTACGGGTGATGTGTCTGAGGTTGTTGCAAAGTGGGGTGTTGATTACGGCATCTGCACTGTGTTTGTGCCGCATACAACGGCAGGTGTTACAATAAATGAGAATGCAGACCCTGACGTAAAGCATGACATATTGCTGGGACTAGCCTCCATCGCAAGAGCCGATTTCAGGTTTAAGCATGCTGAAGGCAACTCAGTTGCGCACATCAAGTCGTCACTTATCGGATGCTCACTGACTTTGCCGGTGAAGGACAGAAAGATTGCACTCGGGCAGTGGCAGGGAATCTACTTTTGCGAATTTGACGGACCGAGAAGAAGGAAAGTGTGGATTTCAGTTAAGTGACTTTCATTTTTGGCAGTGATAAGCTAAATAGGGAGGGATGTTCTTCCAAAGTATCTTCGAAATACTTACTTTGTCAAATTTATCATGCAGCATATTCCTGAATTTTTTACCTACCGGGGAAAAAAGAGCGCCATGTAGATATCCGGATGCCAGAAATTCTCCGCGTGGATTCAAAGAATCAACGACTGCCTGCAACATGTTCTCCTACAACTCTTCCTCAAAGCATGACCACGACAAACCAGA
>CBDUVR010000249.1:0-2157 GCA_965370705.1 uncultured archaeon
TCCCAGTATACTTTCGGTCCTGATTCTTTTGCAAGCGCCCTGATTTCTGATGAGTTGATCTTCGGGCTTGTGTCGCCTACTCTTTTGTATGCGCGGCCCCTGAAAAACACGGGCTTGTCATGGGATTCCTTTACCATTACGGAAATAATTTTCATGGATTCAACATCATGCACTTTTATTTCAGGGAAGATGTTTGGGTCTGTGTTTTTCTTTATGTATTCTGCAAGGTCGGTTGTTGTCTTTTTTCCGATGTCGAGGCCTTTCAGGGCTCCTGCGTCTGTTACGCCTATGAGGATTGCGCCGCCGGATGCATTGGAAAAAGAAGATACTGCTGCACATATCTCATCCTTCATGCGCAGCGTTTCCTTAAACTCAAGTTTTTCTGATTCTTTTTGCTTTAGAAGCCTGTTTATGTCCATACATCATGTTTGCCCTGTGGATTAATATATTTGTTGCGCAATCAATTTCACAGCGCCTATTCTCTCTTCATTTTTGCAACCCCCTGAAGCCAGCGCAAAAGAGCGTTACTTTGTGGCCTTTTTTTGCCCGTCTTTTGGCGATTTCATGGGTGAAGGACTTCTCTGCCGCCTGTGCAGGGTTTTTTATGCCGCGCCAGTTGAATGTCAGGAGTTTTTATGTTTTGTTGTCATTTGAGGGTGGTGGTCGATATTTAGCCATGTCGCGGGGGTTTTTGCGCACAAAATGGCTGTCCTTTTGCGCTTTGTGTGGGTGCCTGCGTGTTTATGCCCCGGGAAATGGCGCCGGTTGACAGGGCATTGGTACATCAGTCTGGATGCTGGCGACAGCGGAATTTTGCATTTAAGCAATAAAAAGCTTGGAATCCACCTAGGGCAGTCATGTCAGTTATATCTTATGTATTTTGCATAATGTTTTCGTGCCGTTTTCGTGCCATTAATCCCAAAGCATAATATGTTTTTCTTCCTTTTCCTTTTCTTGTGAGTATCTTATTTTCAATTAACTCCTCAATATCCCTAAAAGCTGTTCTTTCAGAACAGCCGGCTAATTTCACATATTCTGAACGGGTTATCTTTCCATGAGTTTTCGTATATTATTTTTTATCTGACGCAAATCTGACGCAAATCTGACGCAATCAGGATTTGACATATACTATTGATTTGCCTGAACCTTCTCTTTTTATTAAATTGTTTTTTATCAGATCGTTCAAGTCACGGTTTGCTGTATCCCTTGTGATTGCAAATTCTTTTTGAATATCAATACTTCTGAGATAGCCGTTTAATTTTATTTTTTCAAGCGCAAATTCCTGCCTGTTATTTAATACGTGTTCTTGTTTTTGCTCTTCAAACCTGCTTTTTGTTGAAAATATAGTTATCAATGTCGTAAACCTGTCTGAGTCAATCACCGGGAGAGCGGGCTTTAGAGGGTGTTCTTTGTGCTCTTTGAGAATCTTGTCCCATCCTTCACCCAATGATTCAATATATTCCACCTTTGCCAGAACTTTGGCAAGAACAGGATTTCTGGAAAATTGCTTTTCTGTAATATTCTCGGGGGTGATGTCTTCAGGCAATCCCCCGGGGTTATAAAACCTGATTTTATCAGAAAACATCATGATTATGATTTTTGTATGCTGATTTTCATGGTCCCTGTGGCATACTGCGTTTGTGATAAGTTCCCTGATACTAAATCGGCCATATTCAGATATATCCTGCCTCCTGATCTGGCCTGGCTCAAGCTTCGACATTAAGGAAGTATGTTCAAGAATATATGCGTTGCATGCGTCAACCTGCTCAAAAATATTGCCTGCAAACTCCTTGTAATCCAATCTCTCAGCACTGACTTCGGTGTCTTTGTACCTTGCCAATGCAATATAGGAATTTCTAAAGAAACTTTGAGGATTGCTTCCAAAAAGCAATATTCCTGCATTTGTGGGCTTATTGCTCTTAATGCAATCCAGGGACATTAGTAGGTTTGCAGGCTTGCCGACAACGCTTTTTCCTGCGCATTCTTCATATAACGGGATGAACTTTTCTTTTACAAACTTCCAGTCAATGTCTGAAAGAGCTGCTCCTTTGCAGATATCTTCGTCCCAGTATGTTTTTGGCCCTGATTCCTTTGCGAGCTTTCTTATTTCTGATGAACTTATCTTCGGGCTGGTGTCGCCTACTCTTTTGTATGCGC
>CBDUVR010000250.1:0-2156 GCA_965370705.1 uncultured archaeon
GGTGCTACTCAAAAACGTGGTAAGTATAAACGGTATGGCTCCAAAAGACTTCCTTAACCAGCCGATTTACGGCCTGAAAATAACATCAATAAACGGGAAAACAGTAAACGAGATGGCTAAAGACAGTGCAAAAATCAGTGCCATAAATATGGAGGACTTTTATCTTAAATACCTTATAGGCAACGATGATGCAGACTATCGTTATCAAATAGAATACCCGATGTATAAAACAGATATGGAAACAGGTGGCGCTCTTTTAGAAGCAATCATTTCCAGTGACTTGAACGACGGTTTTGAACACAGTGTTGATCCAAAACATAGCCACAACTCGCTTCTTGACCATATATCCTGCGGAGGCAGCATTACTTACAGCCCGACAACACATTCATTTTGTATAATAGATGTGTCTCTCTACAATGGAAAGACGCCACCATTTAATGTATTTAGTGCAAGCACGACAGCTGAATGCACTGCAAAGTGCAGTACAGCTAATTCTCCTGGAAGCTGCACCAGCGCAGGAAAAGGTACTTTTGAGTGCAAGGGAAGCAGCATAATAGAATATTATTTGGGTGAATCGTTCAAAGAATACGGCTGCCCGGCATCGGCCCCTTGCCTCTGCTACAGGATAGTTGAAAGCAGCCTTTCAAGCGCAGAGAAGTTGCTTCTTTGCGGGATTTGAAAAAAATGAAAAAAACTCCTCTTTTTGCCATAATTCTGGTTGTCCTTAGCCTTGGGTGTAGCGCGTCTGACTCGCCTGTGGGCCCGGGGCTTATGGTAAAGGAGTTCAAATTCACTCCGAATTACCTTAACGGAGACCAGAAAACAGCCCTTACATTAGTTGTGCAGAACAAGGGCAGCAAGAACATAGATGGTGCATACGCTACAGTCTATGGCTTTGGCGAAGCAACCATGTGGACTGTAACCGGAGATATGACAACGCAGAGGTTCGACCTTCGGGCACCGTCAAGCTTCACAAACAATGTTGGTGAGGAGAAAAGATTTGTCTGGCTTATGAAAAATAATGACATAATACCAAAAGACGCAGTGCGCCCTTATACTGCCAACGCCCGCGTGTGCTATCCGTATGAGACTTCTGTCCTTGCCCGCACTGAAATCATAAGCGAGAATGAATGGATGTCAAACCCACCCACACAGCACCAGATTGATGTCAAGCAGACAACAGGGCCTGTCAGAATAACAATTCTTTCAAAGCAGCCCGTCATCATGTCAAGCAGAGTCTCTTTAGAGCTATTGATTGAGAATGTAGGCAGTGGGACTGTAACTATGCCAGAATACTGCGACCAACTTTATGGTGGGGCTTCAATAGACTCTGACAAACTAAACCGCATTAATATGATAATTGAGGGAATATCCGACGACTGCGAAATTGATGATGAGGAAACGCTCTTCCTCGAGCAGGGAAGGCAGCAGAAAATCACTGTATCGTGTGCTGTAAGCGGGATTGACGCGCCAATAACGACCGCAGACATAAGCATCGGCCTTGAGTATGACTATTATCTTGATGCAAGGGCGAGTGTACGGGTGGTGGGACCTGTTAATGCGGATGGAGTGGAAGATGAAGAACTAGAAATACCAACAATTGAGGCTTGTGGTGATGAATCAGATATTGCAACTGCAATAAACTACGAATCTACTGAGAATAGTATTCAATGTCTCATAGATAAACTAGGAGATCCAACGACAAGCTGTACAATTGATATGGATACAGTTTGTGATGAAACGTGGAATATCAACGTATTATCAAAAGAAGATTCAACTACAGACTACGTTTCAACAGGTATCAGTATTAAATATCCTGATAAAAAGATTTTATATCCTGGCGGAGAAAAAGATTTTACAGAAAGCGAAAATATTATTGCATATGTGATGTGTGATGCGACTGAATATACAGCATATTTCAGCATCATTGATGAGTGTGCTTCTACGATAAGATCATTCACACTAAAAAGTGATATAAGATAACACTATATTGATATATTGAGATACAAAAAATAAAAAAATATCAGAGGATAACTAAGTCACCTCCGTAAATGTTATTTCGCTTCTCCCAGACATAGAAATCCCCTTAATCGTTATATTAAGGGGTCTTTCTTCCTGTATAGTCAAACGTTCTGAGAGATTGTTTAACTGCGAAT
>CBDUVR010000251.1:0-2139 GCA_965370705.1 uncultured archaeon
GGAAGAGAAGCGCGGTTCATCAGCCCGGTCATGATTTCCTCTGGAGTCATTGCAAGTTCCACTTCAACGCATGACTTGCCAAAGCAGACAGTATCACCATGCACGTGCTTCTGTGCAACCTGCGCAAGCGACAAAAAAGCAGCCATAAAACCAACCACCGCAAGTGCAACAACCATTCTTTTCATGAGAGCTTTCTTGTTCATATTATCTGTTTTTTTGCCGATTTTATTTAAACCTACTGCAATCCATCTTTCACCCCCAAGATTTTTAACCTATTGCAACCAACAATATACAATGCGCAACCTAAAAATCCACAAGACAACCACCCCGAATTCGCTTTCAAAGTGGTACAAGATCAAAAGCCCGCTAAAAGTCATCCTCAACTTCATAACGATATACACCGCCCGCTACTGCCCGTCGCTTGCGCTAAAGAGGGTGCTTCTGCGCACGACCGGCATGAAAATCGGCAAAAACACATCAATCGGTCTCTCTGCAACCTTTGACATATTCTTCCCGGAACTCATCGAGATCGGCGAAAACTGCCTGATTGGCTACAACGCAACAATACTCGCGCACGAATTTCTCATAAGCGAATACCGCACGGGCGAAGTAAAAATAGGCAGCAACGTGATGATCGGCGCAAACGCGACCATCCTTGCCGGGACAACCATAGGCGACAATGCGCAGATATCAGCAATGACACTCGTAAACAAAGACGTCAAAAAAAACGAATTCGTAGGTGGAATCCCATTACGGCAATTAAAATAATCGCAAACAGCACACTTTGCCTGAAGATCATAATTCTGATAAACATAATCGGCACACTATTCGGCTTCTGGTACTACAGGTACCAGCTCCCAGCCACACCACTCCACAAAATAATCTTCGTGCCCGACTGCCCTCTATACACCCTCTCATTTGCATGCCTCCTGATCATGTACATACTTGGAAAAAAAAGCACAATGCTTGCAGCAATAACATTTATCGGGCTCATAAAATACGGGTTCTGGACGCTTCTTGTAGTATTCCTGTATCGAAACGACTATTTCCATCACGACCCGCTGCTGTATACCATCCTGTTCATCCTCCACATAGGGATGATTGCAGAAGCATACATTATCCCACAGATATCCCGGTTCACAAAAAAAACACTCATAATTGCACTTGTATGGTTCATCATAAACGACATAATGGACTATTTCTTCGGCACAATACCAGTTCTTATGAACAACTCCTACTTCAGTCTTCTCGCAGCTGAAAGTTTCCTTATATCAATAATACTGGTAATATACGCAGGAAAATACATATCGTGATATCATGGACTGGTTTACTCTCTCACTCATCGCGATGGTGCTCTACGGCATACAGAACTTCATATACAAGATTGTCGCAGAAAAGAATCTCAATACAGGACTTGTTCTGATGACAGGTTTCGCCACCGCAGGCATGCTTTCAGGCATCCTTCTGTACCTTAATTTCGTGCCGCTGACAGGCGTCCACATCTTCGTATTTGCAGCCATCCAGGCCTCGTTTTACCTAATGTCGCGCTATGTAAAAATCGAGTCTTTCAAGTATCTGCCGACAGTCGTCGCCCTGCCGATATCGCGTACTCATTTTGCAATGACTGCACTCCTTGGGATAATTGTCTTAAAAGAACAATATACTCAAAACACAATACTTGGAATATCCCTGTTTCTCATTGTTGTACTTATTCTTTCAGGCAACAATGCCAAAAAAGGAATTACAGCCCCTAACTTCAGAGCAGGATTCGCGCTGGCAGTGGCAACCGCCATTTTCACAACAGTTTCAGAATTGATGGTAAAGATTGCAGCAACACAATACAATGTCCTGCTGTTCATGTTCTTGAGCTATGTCTGGCTTATACTGCCGTCACACCTGCTCAATTTGAGGCAGGGCAGCAATAAAAGAAATAAAAAACCCTGTATATTATACGGTTTTTTTATCGGGCTGTTCAACTTTGCCTCATTTTTTACAGTCATGAGCGCTCTTAAAGTTGGCCCGGCATCTGTGATATTCCCAGTCATCGGCCTGAACATGCTGGTGACTGTCTTTCTTGCAGTGATAGTATACCATGAAAAGATTACATCCCGCGGACTGATGGCTCTGATCCTGTCAGTC
>CBDUVR010000252.1:0-2130 GCA_965370705.1 uncultured archaeon
TCGGTTATTTTTTCTGCTGTTTTCATGTATAGCGGAGTGCTGCCTATTTTCAGGTTCTGCAGGTCAACTGCGCCTTTGTTTGAGGTTCTTGCAAGGATGTAGACTCCCTTGTCTTTTTTGGTGTATTCTATGAAGGGGGATACTGAATCTGTTCCCATATAAGGGGCTACTGTGATGGCATCTGCGCCCCAGAAGCCGAATAGGTTTTTTGCGTAGGCTGCGGATGTTTTTCCTATGTCTGCGCGCTTTGCATCAAGAATCACAGGGATGCCTTTTTTCTGGTATGCAGGGATTATTTTCTTGAGGGCTCTTAAGCCTTCAAAGCCGTATTGCTCATAGAATGCAATGTTTGGCTTGACTATCGCGGGGGTTGCGCTTTGTGATACTGCTGCATCGAGGATGTCAAGGAAGAATTTGGTGAGCTTTTGCTCTGGTTCGCCTTTCAGTGGTATTTTCTCGAGGACTGGGTCGAGTCCTGCGCAGACTATGCTTCTTGTCTCTTCTGATTTTTTTATTAAAAGGTCTGTGAATGTCATTTGAGCTCCTCCAGAATATTTGCTACCAGTTCTTTTGGTTCTTTTGAATATATAATTTTTGCATTTGTTTTTTTGTTGAGGTCTGTTATGAGTTGTTTCAGGTGTCGTGTTATGCCGCCTGTGCCTTCAAGTATTCCTATTGTCTTTCCAAGGTCGTATGCTATTGTGAATTCGTTCAGTGTGCCTATTTTTCCTGATATTATTATTGCTGCGTCGCATGCACGTACTGATGATACGTTCCTGTATTTCTTGTATATGTCATGGTTTTTGGCATGGCTGTATTCTTCCGGGATGAAGATGAATTCGCTTGTGTAGTCAGTCGGGTAGCTGAGTTCTTTGTGCTCTTCTATGTCTCTTGCCGGTGAATATGCGATTGTTTTTCCATTGTTCTCGTGCGCGGCTCTGGCGGCTTCATGGGGAATGCCCGGGCATCCGCCGGTTATAAGTGTGTGCCCGTGGTTTGCGATGAGTGCGCCGATTTCCCTGGATTTTTCTAGTGTTTCGGGGTCGAATGGTCCTGTTGCTGATGCGAATACGGCTATTTTAAGTTTTTTGTCTGTATTCATGCTATTCGAATCCCATTTTTTTGCCCCAGCCTGCGGGGTCTTTGCTCCACTCAAGAACGTTTTTAACTGCATCTGTGCCTATGTAGTTGTTTTCGCCTGCAATGCGAATCAGTGTGCTGAAGTTGCTTAATGTGATTATGTTGCAGTCTGCTTGGCTGAATTTATCTTTTGCTTTTTGCATCTCATATGTGAAGATTGCCACGCAATCAGTTACTATTCCTCCTGCTTCACGTGCTGCTTCAACTGCGGCAACTGAGCTTCCGCCGGTTGATATCAGGTCTTCGATTACAAGGACTTTCTGGCCTTTTTCGAGTTTTCCTTCTATCTGGTTGGTTTTGCCGTGCTCTTTTGCTTTTGCTCTTATGTAGATCATGGGTTTTTTTAGCTTTTCTGCAAGCCATGCTGCATGGGGGATGCCTGCTGTTGCTGTGCCTGCAATGATGTCGAACTGGAGGTTGTTTTGCTTTATTGTTTCTATGAAATAGTTGATTATTTGTTCTCTTTCATCTACGTAGAACATCAGGAGGCGGTTGTCGCAGTAAATTGGGCTCAGGATTCCTGATGCGTATCTGTATGGCTTTTCTGGTTTTAGTGTGACTGCTTTTATTTCCAGAAGGATTTTTGCTGTTTCTTCTGATGTTGTCATTTGAATATCACCTATAATGATTGCTGTTAGCACATATCTTTCCATTTGACTTTTGCGCCTGTTTTGTCTCTGGTTGTGAACCCAAATCCTTCGATGTCTTTCAGGATATCGGTCTTGAACACAGGACCGTCTTTGCAGACGCGCAAACCGGACGGGTCAAGGGCGCATCCGCCGCAGATGCCGAAGCCGCATTTCATCCATCTTTCCAGTGACGCCTGTACTTCAATTCCATATGTTAATCCTAACTGAAGTATGTGATGCATCATTATTTCGGGGCCGCATGTGTAGATAGCATCGTATTTTTGGGTTTTTAGCTTTTCTTCGAGTACTGTTGTTGCAAGGGCTTTTTTGCCTGCGCTCCCGTCGTCGGTTGTGATTGTTA
>CBDUVR010000253.1:0-2118 GCA_965370705.1 uncultured archaeon
CAGTGCACTTATCATTCACATGAGGCACGCCGTCCTTCTCCTCAAGCGCCCCGTTCGGGCACACACTGACGCATGCTAGGCACCTTAAACACTTATCTTCATCAATCTTTATCATAAAATCTCTCCTCCTTTTGGATAAATTATTCATCGCTAACAATATACAGAATTATTAGCCCTGAATATATAAATGCTTTTAGTGAAAGTTAGGATTGCGCAAAATACATATCCTAAGCGAACCAGCAAACTATCGAAACCCTTCAAGCCCAAATTCCTCTTCAAACGCAGCCAATGATTTCGCATCATTCACCACACAAATCTTATAATCATCAAATTCTCTTAAAATATCTTCAAAACTGTCAACAAAACGCACGGTTGTGGTATTAGACTGTCTTGGCGGTTCTGAACTGAGCTTGGCAAGAGATTCAACATTATCAATAATCTTTGCAATGCGCATTTGACCCTGATATAGAATATACCCTTCACTTCTATCGGGATTTACAATATTCGTCGTTTTGTATACATCAACCCCATAGGCACTCAAACCAAAGTTAGACGCTATGTGTACTGCCCCCTTGATTTTCAGCGGATCTGGCTCTGTAATCTCCTTGATATGACCCTCTCCACAATAAATATAATATTCTCCACGAGATCGCGGGTTTTCAAAATAAGGAGATATCTTTTCATCCGCATCAGCCCAACAGCCGCGCATCATACCAATTACAAAGCCTTCGCTTGGACGACATGCACCAGTACTCATATACACATAAACTTTTACCATGAAACACCACACATTACTACTCACCAGTAATCTTTAAAAACATTCGCACTCTTTCCAGGACACACCCATCCTCTCCATACATCACAACTGCCCAAAAATACCCCACCATCCTGCTTTGCGCGCAGCATCCGTTACTAATAAAATAATTAACATTAATGATAGAGGTATAGACATTAAAAACCACGGATAATGATAACATGAAAATAGCAGTCATAAGCCACGACAAGACAGCAAAAAAAAGAATCGAAAACAAACTCCAAGACCCCTTTTTTGAACCAGACAAAAAATCCCCCGAAATCATCTTCGTATACGGCGGCGATGGCTCACTCCTCTACTCAGAAAGACAATACCCCGGAACCCCGAAAGTTGCGCTAAAAGGCAGCACAACCTCAAAAACCCACTTCTATGATGAAAACCTCCTCGACAGGATAATCACAGCAATCAGGCACAAAAAATACAGCATACAGGAATACTCAAAACTCACAGCAGAATACAAATGCAACAGACTTGAAGCCCTGAACGAGATACAGGTCCACAACAGGCATCCGTTCGTAGCAGTAAGATTCAGCCTCTACATAAACGAAATCCTCAAGCACGAAAACATTGTAGGCGACGGCGCATTAGTCAGCACCCCCTTCGGCTCCACTGCATACTACCAATCAACAGGCGGCAGCGCATTCGAAAAAGGCATCGGCATCGGCTTCAACAACCCACACGGGAGAACCGGGAATTACACCATACCCGAAAACTCGACAGTCACAATAGAAATCAAACGCGGCGAAGCGCTTCTCATATGCGACAATGACAAAAAAATGATCCTCCTGAAACCAGAAGACAAAATCACAATCAAAAAAAGCAAAAACGTCGCAAGATTTTTAAGATTTCCCGGCTTACACGAGTAAACATGGAAAACATAATGGAAGAGTCACTTGAACTCCACAAAAAACACAGGGGAAAGATAGAAGTCACAAGCAAAGTCCCGCTTGAAACAAAAAAGCACCTGAGCCTCTACTACACCCCCGGCGTAGCCCAGCCCTGCAAAGAAATACACAAAAACCCGCATTCTGTCTACGACTACACCTCAAAAGGCAACCTCGTGGCAGTAGTCTCAGACGGCTCAGCAGTCCTCGGTCTCGGGAACATCGGCGCTGATGCAGCCATCCCGGTCATGGAAGGAAAATGCATCCTCTTCAAGGCCTTCGGCAACGTTGACGCATTCCCCATCTGCATAGAATCCCAGGACACAGGCACAATAGTCAGCACAGTAAAGCAAATTGCCCCGGTATTCGGCGGCATAAACATCGAAGACATTTCCGCACCAAGGTGCTTTGAAGTAGAAA
>CBDUVR010000254.1:0-2095 GCA_965370705.1 uncultured archaeon
ATTACCCGAAATTTATCTCATCAGGGGCCGGGATCGATATGGATGAAGACAAACTAATGCAGGCAGCTAAGAGATACCGAACTTTAATTAGGGCCATTAATATAAGCAGAGGTATGAGGAGAAAAGATGAGAAGCCTCCTGAGGACCATTGGAAGAAAAGATTTCCCGAGCTTGAAAAGGAGCTCTTAGATACGTATTACAAATTCAAGGGGTGGAATAATGAGGGTATTCCCACTAAAGAGTCTTTGCATGAACTGGGGTTGGATTATGTGTACGAAGACTTCGAAGAGAGGGGGATTTATTCAGATAATGGTGATACACCTTCCAAAGGGACCTCGGCCGAAAAAGAGAAGGAGGTGTAGCCGTGGGTGAGAAAAAAAAGAAAATCGTCAAAACAATAAAAATTGATGTTGATAAATGTAATGGTTGCCGGGCCTGTGAGGTCATCTGCTCCGCCTTTCATGCTACTCCAAAATATAGCAGTAATAATCCGGCGAGGTCTCGTATTCGGGTGATTCGTGATCCACTTAAAGACATATATATTCCTGTATACGCGGGTGAGTATACTCCAGCCGAGTGCATGGGCAGAGACAAATATGTGATTGATGGAAAGGAATACGAAGAGTGTGCATTCTGCAGGGCTTCCTGCCCATCCAGGGATATTTTCAAAGAACCCGATTCCGGTCTTCCTCTGAAATGCGATATGTGTGAAGACGATCCGCCACAAGAAGAGCCCTTGTGTGTTAAGTGGTGCATAACTGATGCCTTGACGTATGAAGAAAGAGAAGAGGAAGTAGAAGAAGAAGTGGAGCAGGAGGATCTGGAGATAGGACTGGAGTCACTGGTAGACAAATATGGATTTGACAGGATAATGGATACCGTTGCCCGAATGTCAATGAAGGACTAAAGAATTAGGATCATCTCCAAAAGAGTTGGTTGATGATAAAGATTTCAGGGGTCCAGGCAAAGGCATCTGGTTCAGAAAATCTTGAGTCGAATCCTTGAACCCTTTATCCTGAATAATTTGGGGATGAATTAACAACATGACGATACAAGAGGTATAATAGAATCATTGGAAAATGTAGCCGACTACAAAGAGATCGTAGATGTTATAAAAGAGAGCGGTGGAGAAGCCTTCAAAAGATGCTTTCAATGCGGATTATGCGATGTTGTCTGTCCATGGAATCGGGTTCGAACCTTTAGTATGCGCAAGCTAGTCCGACAGGCTGCGTTCGGTTTGACGGATATTGAAAGTGAAAATATGTGGCTTTGTACGACTTGTGGAAGATGTCCTCAGCAGTGCCCAAGGGACGTAAAACAGATAGAATCCGGGGTAGCCTTACGCAGGGTTGCTACGGAATATGGGGTCTTTCCTACTTCTGTCAAGCCTATCCGCGCCATAAGCGCAAGCCTCGTTGCTGAAGGCAACCCTTTGAATGAGGAACGAAAAAAGAGAGCAGATTGGGCAGAAGGTCTGTCTGTAAACAAATTCACCGAGGGGATGGAAGTTTTATATTTCTCCGGCTGCTATCTTTGCTATGACCCAAGATTAAAAAAGGTAGCTGTTGCTACAGCCAATATCCTTAACAAGGCAGGTGTGGATTTCGGGATACTGGGCACCAGGGAGAATTGCTGTGGAGAAAGCATCCGAAAGACGGGCGATGAGGACGTGTTCAAACGCTTAGCCCGGGAAAATATCAAAACTTTTATCGATAATGGGGTGAAGAAAATCCTTGTTTCTTCCCCTCACTGCTACCATACTTTCAAAAACGAGTATCCCGAATTTATGGCGAACTTTGAGGTGGTTCATATCTCCCAGTATTTATTCGAGCTTATTAATAAAGGAAGGCTTGAGCTTAATAAGGAGTACGGGAAGAAAGTGACGTATCATGACCCATGTTACCTGGGTCGACATAATGGCATATATGACGAACCCCGAGAGGTCTTAAAGAAGATACCTGGTTTAGAGTTGAATGAGATGCCTGAGTCGCGCGTAGATAGTCTCTGTTGCGGAGGGGGAGGCGGCAGGGTTTGGATGGAAACTCAAAAGGGTGAAAGATTCGGAGACCTCAGAATAGAACAGGCTATTGAGGTC
>CBDUVR010000255.1:0-2094 GCA_965370705.1 uncultured archaeon
TGCTTGAGAATGATTTTGACAGGATAAGAGGGTCAATAATCTACCACTGCGGCCCCATTATTAAGAACAATGTGGTTATAGCAGCAGGTCCGACGACCAGCTCCAGGCTGAATCCGTATACTGTGGAAGTGATTGAGAAATACGGCATAAAGGCAATTATCGGGAAAGGAGGAATGAATGATTCTGTGCTGGATGCCCTGAGAGGAAAGGCAGTTTATTTTTCTGCTGTCGGCGGGGCTGCGCTGGTCTATGCTAAAAAGATGAGAGTGAAAAATGTCTATAAAAAAGAATTTGGGATGCCTGAGGCGATATGGGAGCTTGAGGTCAGGGATTTCCCACTGATAGTTGCCATGGATTCACATGGCAACAGCCTTTATGATGATGTCCTTTTGAAGTCAGGGAAAGTTTTGGAATCAATGAGAGATGGCTAATTCTCTTCTGTTATTTCGTTGTATGCTGTTTTTGCGGCTATTGCGCCTTCTGCTGCTGCTGCGATTATCTGCTTCAGGGTGCTGTTGGTTACGTCGCCGGCTGCAAAAACTCCTTTGATGTTTGTTTTCTGCTCCCTGTCCGTCTTTATGAAATTGTTTTCCAGTTTAATGCCTATGTCCTTTGCCAGTTCAGTGCGCGGTGTGGAGCCTATCTCTATGAAGAGGCCGTCGAGTTTCAGCTCTTTTTTGTTGTCCAGCATTACGGCTTCAAGCTTGTCTTTGCCAATTAATCCGGTTATGTTTGAACTGAATATTGATGATATTTTGTTGTTTTTTTCTACAAGGTCAATCCACATTGGCTCCGGCCTGAAGAAACGGTCCTTTCTGTATATGATGTACACATGTGATGCATGCTGTGAAAGCAGCAATGCTGCGGTCAGGGCAGCGTCATTCCCGCCTGCAACACCAACTCTCCTGTCTTTGAAAAATGCAGCGTCGCAGGTTGCGCAGTAGCTGATGCCCCTGCCGATAAGCCTGCTTTCATTGTCCATGTTCAGTTTTCTTTCTTCTGTGCCGGTTGCAAGAATTATCTTTTTTGCGTGATATGTCTTATCATGCATCTTTACCTCAAAAAGCTTGTTTCGGGATATATTTTTTACTTTTTCTGATTTGATTTCGACACCAAGGTTTGCTACCTGCTCTTTCATTTTCACTGCAAGGTCATATCCTGTGATTTTTTTGTAGGTGAGAAAGTTGCATATCTCATATGCTTTTGCAGCTGCGCCGCCGGTTATTTCGCCGAGAACGAGGGTCTTTAGCCTGTAGCGCGCAGCGTATACTGCTGCGTTTAGGCCTGCGGGTCCTGCGCCTATTATTATCAGGTCGTATGCTTGCATTGTTGTCACTTCTGTGGTTATGTTTATCACCATTGTTTTTTATATGTTTATTGAGGGTTCTATCGGCAGGGTGTATATTGACTTTCTTTATATAGGCGCCGCCACATCGTATCCTGTATGCAATGCAAGCTGATGCTGAAGGATATGGCGCAGTATGAGAAGCCGAGGGAGCGCCTTTTGAAGTACGGGGCAGATGCGCTCTCTTTTGCTGAGTTGCTTGCGATCATTATCCGGTGCGGGACAAGGGATGAGAATGTGCTTGACCTTTCGCGCAGGATTGTTTCAGAGTCTGGTGTCCGGCAGCTGCAGGACATGACTGTCGGGCAGATGAAGAAGTTCAAGGGCATAAAGGATGCGAAGGCTGCGCAGATAATTGCTGTTTTCGAGATTGCAAGAAGAGTCTCTTCTGGCAGGGAGTCTTTCAAACTGAAGATAGAGAATTCCAGGGATGTTTCTGATTATCTGATGGCGAAGATGAAGAACCTGAAGAAGGAGCACCTGGTTGGGCTTTATCTTGATACGAGAAATCACCTGATAAAGGAGGAGACAATATCAATCGGGACACTGAACTCAAGCCTCATTCACCCGCGCGAGATATTCAGGGGCGCTGTCCAGGAAGCCTGCGCATCAATTATACTTGTGCACAATCACCCCTCAGGGGATCCTACACCCAGCAGGGATGATATTTCTGTTACAAAGAAGATAGTAAAAGCGTCTGAGATTATGGGTATTGAGCTTCTGGATCATGTGGTAATCGGGAATGATAG
>CBDUVR010000256.1:0-2081 GCA_965370705.1 uncultured archaeon
CCTCCTCTCTTCTCTAAGAGAATGATATGCATTCTGGGGCAGTTTACTGCCCCCCCTGCATATCATACAATTTTAAAAGGCGTATCCCCTGGTATCTTCTACCATGCCGATTCCACTTTTAGTGTCTTTTAAAGTGATAGTTTTGTTGTCAAGAGTGATGCTGAAGTCGATTACTTCGACGAGATATTCAGCATAGGTGAAGTGGCTCCATTTTTTGAATGTGAAACTTTCGCGGCTGTAACTTTTCATGCATATAAACAGGCTGTTTTTGTTGCCTGTGACAATCCATCTTGTCTGGTCATCCTGGCACGGGAATGCATAGACATCCACGTCAGTGTAGTGGTAGTTCTTTTTTGCGGCAGAGTCATAATAATTGAAGGATGAATCTATCCTGTATTCAAGGCCCAATACTTCAAGGTTCGGGATGAAGTAGGTTAGTATTGAGCTGTCTTTAAATACAATTCGCCCCCATCTCCAGGGTATGAACGGGCCTACAGCTACTACTTTCTGGACATAGCATTTGCCAGAGAAGTCTTTTTCGAGTAGTTTGCCTTTGAAATCAAAGTAGAGGTTTACAAGATCATAGCCGAAGAATGCCTTGTAATTTTCGCTGATTTCGAATTTTAAGGTCTGGCTTTGTGGTTCTGTGATTTCCAAGCTGCAGATGTTTTCGTTGTTTTTTGAGATGTTTAGGTTGTATTTTGGAAAAGTTCCGGAAAAATTGGCGGAGAGGGATTTGTTTTTGACATCAATTGAGTTAGGGGATATTTCTATTATGCTCGAGTCATTTATTATGCTGTTCTGCTTATCATCATAAGCCCAGCTGACCACATAGCCATGGTATTTATCAGGGCTCAGTTTCTTGTTTTCAAGGTATTTGCCATTGATTATTATGTCACCTGCACTTCTCCCGAACATGAAAAGAAGCTGGGTTTTTGAGCCAGTGTCTGATGTGAATTTCATGAACCAGTATTCTTTGCCAAATACGGGCAGTTCGTCAAATGAGAAGAAAAGGCTGTCTACTATTTTGGTTTTTTCTTTCTTGAGAAAGAGCCGCTTTATCGTGTTATAGCGATCTTTTATGTTATTGATGCGCCGGGTGACTTTTTTTCTTTCGCTTTCCGGCAGTCTGCTGATGTATTTCTGCCTTTCTTTTACTAATTTGATTAGTTCTGTGGATTTTGACAGAAATTTATCCAGAACGTCGTGATTCATGATTTTATTTTTGTAGCGGGATATTTTTTTCCTGTATGAGGGCATTACTGTCACCTGACGTGCACATATTTTTTGTGTTTAAGGTGGTTTTTGAGTGGCTCTAACTGTGCGTTTTTATATAGGCTAAGCTCTATGTAGTATCGCAGGGTTGCGAGGATTCCCATCTTCTCGAGCTTGCGGGCGGATGTGATTACCTTTTTCCCTGAAATGTATTTTGCTGGCCCTATTTTGTTTAATGTTCTTGAAATATCAACATCTTCAAGGACAATATTCCTGAATCCTCCAACTTCGGTGAAGACAGATTTTGACATCGCGGTGTTAAAACCCGGGAGTGTCGCCTTGCCGAGCAGGCTTCTTGCATGGAGGTAGCTGTTTGTTACTTTTTGTGCAAATAATAGTTTTGGTTCCTTTTTTTCAAATTTGAAGCCAAGGGAGACTCCAAGATAGCCGTCTTCAAGGTAGGGCATGACTGTGTCTGTGTAGTCTGAAGGTATTTGCGTGTCTGCGTCTATGAATGCGAGGTGACTGCCGCGCGCTAATTTTGCGCCCCTGTTTCTCTGGACTGCAACTGATTTTATTTTCGATGTGATTATCTTGTCTGCATGTTTTTTTGCAATTTCTATTGTTTTGTCTGTGCTGCAGGCATCACAGACGATTATTTCGAATGTGTGCGAGGTATTCTGGTTTTTTATGGATTGCAGGCAGCCGTTGATGTATTTTTCCTCGTTTAAGGTCGGGACAATGAAAGAAATATCCATGAAGTGATATATTATCTTTGAGAAATATAATAGTTTCGATTGAATTCAGTCAGGAAAGGTTTCCTTTCAGGCTTTTGAACATTTCCTTGAATGGCCCTCTTTTGAATG
>CBDUVR010000257.1:0-2077 GCA_965370705.1 uncultured archaeon
TTCCTTCCCCTCCCTTCATATTTGTGCAGGTGTCTATACACACACGATCCCCGGACCCGAGAGTCTCTATTTTTACAACCCTGGCCTTTACAAGCGCAACCTTCTCCTGCTGCTGCTCCACAAGGCGCCCGGTCTTCTTTATCTCATTAAGGTCCGAAGTTGTCAAAAGCACGCCGCTCACCCCTTTCTCAAGCACTTCAAGCGCCGTTTTCGCACTCTTCGAATCCTTGACATTCGCAATAATCTTCGCGCCCTCAGCAATCATATTCTCAAGAGGGATGATTGTCCAGTCCTTCGCCCTTACAACAACGGTCCTTGTTTTCCCGATATTCGCAGCCTTAACTTCATCATGCTTGCTATTTATTTCTATCTCAACCACATCTTTTTTCAACCTTATGTCCCCATCTTCAGACACAGTCTTTATCACGCCAAGTTCCTTGACCTTCGGTGTCAATCCCTTTCCAACAACGACAGCATCCGCACCCGACTCAAGCGCAGTTGTGACCACCTTCTTATTCCACTTTCTCGCATCCACCCAAAATGTTTTCATTAGACTCACCCTATAATATATAACTATCCTTTGATCATCTAATTTATCATTCCATTAACCCAATGTAACATAATATGACTTTAATATTGTGCAACTGTCACATTAAATATGATTTTATAATCATAATACCTATTTTGCTTTTTATTGTTGCTTGATTTTGGCACAGTTGGCACAGCATGGCACAGCTATGCAAACCTATACCTCTTGTTCGGATCAGTCTCAGATGTTGATATATCAACAACTATCTTCTTCATCAGTAAATCATTTAAGTCACGGATAGCTGTCCGCTTTGAAGCCGCAGTTATTTTTTCATAATCAACTCTTGTCAATTCCTCTCTTTTTTCCAGCATTTCTACAAATTTCTTCTGCCTTTCATTCAATTCAACAATATCCCTGCCTTCTGAAATCCTGCCAAGCTCCTCTTTTTTATGCCCATAAAAAGTTATCATAAAGAAATTTTCAGAAACATCTATCTTCGGCTCTTTCAGACCTGCTTCCTGCATTGCAGTTTTCATCCTTTGTATTCCTGTCCCTGCCTTTTCCACAAAATCCACCATCTCGAATAAATCAGCGATTATCTCATTCCTTCTAACACAAACCTTTCCAAGCTGGTCTTTTGTTATTCCAAATAGCCCGCCGGGATTTACGATTTCAATAAAATCATCATAGACATAGACAAAAACATTGCTGCCTTTCTCAAAATAATCTCTATGCATTATAGCATTCACTATCCCCTCACGAAGAGCATCAACAGGATACTGCGGGATTTCTTTTCTTTTCAGGGTTTTTATCTGGTATGTAAGCAGAATGTTTTTCTCAACAAAGCTTATAGCGTCCCTGACCTGCTCTATAAGTCCGCCGTCAAAATCTTTCCTGTCTATTATGTGCGCTCTCGTATTTCCCTTAAAAAGAACACAAGTCGTGTAAGCAGAACTATTAAACTTCTTAACATCCTTTGAAAAAAGCAACGAAACAGCACTCCTGAAATAATACTTACTGCCCTCTCTTTCAGCTAATTTCATATTGAATAAAATATTCTCAAAAGGCAGATTAACAGTTATGTTGCCTGCTTCAAGAAAATCCCTGAAACTTCTCTCATCAAAATCTTCCTTAAAATCAAAATCATAATCTATCTGCTCGTCATATCTTAACTGACCTTCCTGAATTGCGATTTTTAAAATATCATCTCTTGGCAGCTTTTGCGAATTCGGACCCATCCTTAAATAAAAACCTTTTTTGCACATATATGGTTTGTTTTTTCCTTCAGCCACATCCACAATAAGGACATTCTCAAAGCTCTTCAAAGATAGCTCAATTTTAGGTTCGCAGTTATTTGCTATATCCTGAACTTGCGATTTAAAAGCATTAGTAACACTTATTCCTTTTACTATCCCGTTATCATCTACACCAATAAAAATCCTACCGCCTGAACTATTGGCAAATGCAACTATCTCTTTATCCAGACCACCTAAATTCTCCTTAAATTCTATCTTCTGTGTTTCTCCTTCCTGCAGCATAAGCTTAAAC
>CBDUVR010000258.1:0-2053 GCA_965370705.1 uncultured archaeon
GTTGGCTCGTAAAATAATCCATTTCCCCTGTTTCCACCCTGCAGAACTTTTGCTCCTTTGATTTTTGCATCTTTGACTAGTTCGTCTACTTTGTCGACTGCTCGCTGATTTATAAGCGGGCCGATGGATGTATAAGGATTTCGGGGGTCTCCAACTTTCCATTTTTTAACTTCTGAAATGACTTTATCTACAAAGGCATTAGCTACCTTATCGACCACCAGAATCCTGCTTATTGCGTCGCATCTTTGACCTGAGTATTTTAGGGCTCCTGAAACGCATTGTTTTGCTGCCAGCTCCAAATCAGCATCTTTTAGAACCAGTGCCGGACTTTTTCCGCCAAGTTCCATCTGAATATGCTTCATGCCTGCAACTTCTGTCGCATGGTGGCCTACTGAGGATGAGCCGGTAAAAGATACCATGTCTATTTCTTTGCGACCTACAAGGACATCCCCGATTTCTGATGAGCTTCCAGTAACAATGTTAATCACACCGGACGGAAGCCCGGCATCCTGCATCACTTTTGCAAGCATGAGAAGGCATATAGGATCATCGCTTGCAGGCTTTATGACAACGGAATTTCCTGCAGCAATTGCCGGCGCAATTTTTGAGGTGCCAATGTATAGGGGATAATTGAAAGGGCATATTGCAAGGACTACCCCAAGGGGTTTTCTAAGGACAATGCCTAGTTTTTCGGGGTTCCACGGGACTTCATCGCCAAGTATCGCTTCGCCGTAAACCTGTTTTACTTCGTCTGCCGCAAACCTGAATCTTTCGACTGTTGCTGCGACTTCTCCCTCAGCAACGTTCTGGGGTTTTCCTGCTTCAAGGACAATTGTATCTCTAAAAGTGTCTTTGTTTTCTTCGACAAGATCTGCAATCTTGTTTAATATTTTTGCCCTGTCAAATGCAGTCATTTTCGCAATCTTGTCTTTTGCATTATATGCGGCATGGACCGCTGCATGAGCATCTTCCCTAGTGGCTTTTGGAACTTTGCCTACAATGGAATTATCATAGGGATTAAGAATCTCCTGCGTTGTCCTGTTTGAGGATTCTACCCATTTCCCGCTTATTAGCATTTTGTATATCTGCACCCCGGATGAAGCACATGGAAACCTTATTTCATCAAATATACCTGACATTAAAACCCCTCCTAAAATAATACCTGATTGGATAAAATCACAATCATTGGCACAATTATTAATTTTGCTATCGATATGCATTTGGATGCATTTCGGGTTATTAATGGTATATTGAGATTATGAATCTTTATAAAGGGATTGTCCAGAAAAATGGCTTTTTTGTTGAAGTCGTATTCGGCGCTTTTGAGCTAACACTCTAACTCATGAGACTGGCGTCTCAAGCTTTTGAACTGATGTTCAAACTCTCACATTTTTGTATGATTTTTTTTAGTTCAATCATCTTTTTTATGCGGTAGTCAGGGTCGCCGTCCGGGGTGCCGCTGAGCAGTACTGTTGTTATTCCCTGCGATTTTGCGTATTTCAGGTCTCTTGTGTATGAGTCCCCGACCATTATGGCTTGTTCTGGCTTTATTTTTAGTTTTTTCAGGGCTATTTCTGTGTACAGGGGCGATGGTTTCATTGTGTTTGTGTCTTCTGGGGTTACTATGCATGAGAAAGAGCCGGTCCATGGGCCGAAGATGCGCTTCAGCTTTTTCTGGAGAATGTCCCGGAATTCGTCGCTTGCTATTGCAAGTGTGTACTTGTCTTTGAGTTCGATTATGGTTATTATTGATGTAGGAGTTTCCTCGAGGTCTTCTAATATCCTGTCCCAGAATATTTTGAGGGCCTGGTTGATGATTTCTTTTGTGTCCTTATCGTATTCCTTTAAGAGTGTGATTATGGGATATGAGTAGGCGCGCTTTTTCGGGTCCATTTCTTTTTTTATGCTGTCTCTTATCTCTTTGTGCCTGTTTCTTATGTTTATGATTGTGTCGTCTGTTTGTTCTCTAAGGTATTTGTAGAGTTCTTTGTATGCGCCATCTGTTTTTATGGTGTAGAGGGTGCTGTCTGCGTCAAATATTATTGCTTTTATC
>CBDUVR010000259.1:0-2042 GCA_965370705.1 uncultured archaeon
CCCCAGCCTCCAAAAAAGAAAACAGCTCCAAAAAAACAGAGCCATCACTCAAGAACCTTGCGAATAGTATACGGCTTATGGTCAAACGTCTTATAATACGTCTTCACGCAGATATCAGCAAGGATGCCCGAAACAAAGAACTGTATCCCTATCATCACCATAAACACAGCAACCACCGGCAAAAACGTATCAGAAAGATCAACCCCCTTGAAGATCCAAAGATACGCTGAATACGCACCCAAAACAAATCCTGCAAACCCGCTCACAACCCCGAGGCCCGCAAACAGATGCAAAGGCCTCCCTGAATACTTCTTCCAGAACCACACACTGAACAGATCAACAAATCCCTTGAACAGCCTGCCCCCTCCATATTTGGTCTCCCCGGAAAAACGCTTATAATGCTTCACCTTCACCTCGGATATCATGTACCCCTTCCACGACAGGATAGGCGGTATATACCGGTGCATCTCACCTGTAATATCAAGATCCTTTGCGCACTTTTTCGTATACGCCTTAAGAGAACACCCGTAATCATGAAGCCGCGTACCCAGGATCATCCTCCGAAGATGCCTTGCAAACACAGACATGCACTTCTTCATAAAAGTATCCTTCCGGTCATACCTCCACCCGACAACACAATCAGACCCCGAAAGAATCTTCTCAACAAGAAGCGGTATATCCATCGGGTCATTCTGCATATCCGCATCCATAGACACGACAATATCACCGGTTGCGTAATCAAACCCTGCCCTCATAGCCGCAGTCTGCCCGAAATTCTTCGAGAACTTAAGAACCTTAACCCTCTCATCCTTTTGGCGCAACTTCGAAAGAACCTCAAAACTCCCGTCAGTTGATCCGTTATCAACATAGATGACCTCGTAATGCGGGGTCACGACCCACATCGCATCCTTGATGCGCTCATTAAGCTTAACAAGATTCCTTTCCTCATTATGCACAGGAAGCACAATAGAAATATGCAGTTTTCTCATGCCTTCTTATTCACAATATTCACACTCGCTTTTATAATATTCAATTATCCAATAATTCAGGCAAACATATATTTATAGGATTAACCATTACCATTCAATAGCAAGTGGTGAAAAACATGAAAATACTCATAACAGGCGCAGCAGGCTTCATCGGAAGCCACGTCACAGACGCCCTCCTGGAACGCGGCGACACAGTAATCGCTGTAGACAACTTCAACGGCTACTACAGCCCGGAACGAAAAATATCAAACACAAAACAGGCGCAGAGCCACGAAAACTACAGCGTCCACAACGCAGACATCCTGGACATTGAAAGCATGAAAGCCATCTTCAGGCAAGCCGCCCCGGATAAGGTCATCCACCTCGCGGCCCGCGCAGGAGTCCGCCCGTCACTCGAAAACCCGCAACTTTACGCGGACGTCAACATCAAAGGCACAATCAACATGCTTGAGCTTGCAAAAGAATTCAAAATACAGAACTTCATCTTCGGCTCATCATCAAGCATCTACGGCTCAAACAAATTAGTCCCATTCAAAGAATCAGACCCCGTAAACAGCCCCATCTCACCCTACGCAGCCACGAAACGCGCGGGAGAACTCATCTGCCATACATACCACCACCTCTACAGCCTCAACATCTCATGCATGAGATTCTTCACAGTCTACGGCGAAAGAGGCCGCCCCGACATGGCCCCATACAAATTCACAAAAGCCATCAGCGAGGGAAAAGAGATAACAATGTACGGCGACGGCACAACCAAAAGAGACTACACATACATAGCTGACATTGTATCAGGGATAATAGCCGCACTCGACAGAAACCACGGATTTGAGATATTCAACCTCGGCAACTCAAAAACAGTGCCCCTAAAACATCTCATAGAGACAATCGAAAACGCAGTCGGCAAAAAAGCAAAAATAAAAAAAATGCCCATCCAGCCAGGCGACGTAACAATAACTTACGCAGACATCACAAAATCAAAAAAACTCCTTGGCTACAGCCCGGAAACATCCATAGAGCAGGGCATCAGAAAGTTTGTTGAATGGTACAAAA
>CBDUVR010000260.1:0-2031 GCA_965370705.1 uncultured archaeon
CTGGGATTATAAAGGCAGCAATAATGAAAGTTTAGTCAGCAGATGGTATTTTGACAAAAATTCAGGAAATATTGCTTATGATACTTCTGGAACAAATAATAACGACGGAACTTTAAAACCTGCTTCGCCAATTTGGACAAGCGGCAAAGTTGGAAACGCTTTGCAATTTGACGGGGAAGACGATTACGTTGAGATTTCTGATTCAAATTCATTGGATATTGAAAATAAAATCAGCATAGAGGCATGGGCGAAAGCGGAACCCGGCGGAATTCCTTCTTCACAGTGGCCATACTATAGGCAAATAAACATCACTGGTTCCTCATCTGATTTGTCTGATTACCAAACACTTTTAACAATCAACACAGAAGAATTAATATCGCAGGGGAAAATGAATTTAGATTGTTCTGATATTAGAATTATGGATTCAGATGAAATAACAGAAATTTCTTATTGGTTAGAAAGCGGGTGCAATTCAGATTCAACAAAAGTATGGGTGAAAATTCCGTCAATTCCCTCAACAGGAACAACCGTTTATATGTACTACGGCAATCCTTCTGCTTCTCCTGCAAGCGACGGAACAAATACCTTTGAGCTCTTTGATGATTTTTCAACTGATACAGATAGTCTATGGAATAGGTATACTGATACACAGAGCCATTACTATTGTCGCTCTATAGGTCAAACGCTTACTGCTGCACGACTGCGGTGGAGCGCTAAATTACATAGTGAGAATTCTCGCAATTGGGCAGGGAGCCAATATCAGGGGTTAACAGATACCAGCAGCGCTTCTGCTACGGTAAATAATTATACTGCTCTAAGGTCACTCTACAATACTGACACAGGTGCATCTGAAACACAGCCAGCCTTTAGATTTTATAGTAGAGATGGAACAACCAGTGAAAGTGATGCCAGTTACACTAGAGCTATAACTGAAGGCAACACATATCTTTGGGAATTAGTATTCAGTTCATCTAATGCTAAGATAGATGTCTGGGATACATCAGAGGTTAATAAATATAGCAGAACTCTTTCGAATTATCTACCGAATGAGGTTGGATATCATCTCATACGACACTATGATTATCATGGCGATGGCAGTTGCGCGCAAGAGGAACTTAAATGGTATTCCGGCAGCCCTAACTACCTTAGGTCTTATGCCCGTGGCAGTCATTACAGTTGTGATTCTCATGTTGAATATCATTATTACTGGATGTTTGTCTCGAAATACGCCTCAACTGAGCCCGGGTCAAGCATTGGAGGCGAATTAATAGCATCGTCCAATCAAGTAATATTAGAAAAACAAGGAGCGTATTCATTGCAATTAGATAGCGATGGCGAGCAAGCGTATGGATTTATTAACGGAAATTGGATTACAGCGCCTGTTCCAGCGCCGGCATTAAATACATGGCATCATTATGTTTTGACTTACGATAGCTCCACAGCTACAAGAATTTTATACATAGACGGAGTAAACTTAGCGCAAGACAATTTTTCAGAAGCAATAAGCGCAAACGCAAGTGATTTGATTATTGGAGAAATATTTAACGGCTCCATTGACGAAGTAAAAATTTACAATAGGACTTTATCAGAAAATGAAATAGAAAATCTTTATGAATTTGGAATGGGAACATTAATTTCTGATCCTTATTCTGAAACGCCTGCATTTACCCCTGACACTATTGGAGTTTATCACCTTGATTTAACAATCACTGATAGTTATGGAGGATTTAGCGTAGACACAGTTTCAATCACTGTCGCTGATCCGACTGTTTGCGGAGATAATGAAATCCAATGTCCGAATAGCAGCGGGCTTTGTGAAGAATGCGACGGAACAGATGATACTCTTTGTCCTGGTGAATGCATTGCTCCAGGAGAAATAAGAGAATGCCTTTGTCCTCAATCAATGCCAGCATGGAGAGAAGTGCATCCAAAAAATTGATTAGTAGCAAGCAGTTGTATTAAATATCAAGTTTTAAAAATATGTTTTCTTTTTTCAAAAAATCGAATAGATGTTTAGGAATTGATATTAGC
>CBDUVR010000261.1:0-1986 GCA_965370705.1 uncultured archaeon
CAACAACCCAAAAAAAGCAAGCTCCAGAACCTCAAAGAAAACAAAATACTCCTCATGATACTCATAGCAACAATAATACTCGGAACATACCTGAGACTAACAGACTACGCACAGGAAGGAATAAGAACAGATTCACTAACAACCCTCACAGGCGGCATCCTGTGGTTCTACCCGCACAGCTTCTACCCTGGATTAATCCACTACCAGCCGCCAGTAGGCCACTACCTGATTGGGAAATCATGCATGCTTTCAGGCAAAGACTTCTCAGAAGTCAGCAAAGCATCGCCATACTTCATACCAACCATGCCGACAGTAATAGGTAAATCATACGCGAAAGCAGAAAACAGCTGTTTCATCGTAATATATCTCTCCTCACTGCTGGTATTCCTCGGGCTAATCCTCCTTTCATACTCCCTCCTCGAAACAAAAAGCTTCATCTACGCAACAGCATTCTTCGCATTCTTCCCGGCAATGCTATTCTTCGGAAGGATGATGATAGTAGAAGTTATCACCTGGCTATTTGCAGTATACGCTTTCCTCCTGCTATGGAAATTCTACACAGCCGAAAAAGGCTCAAAAAAAGAAAAAATATACTTCACACTAAGCGCGATAATAATCGCCCTTGCAGTCGCCACAAAATTCACAGCAGCCCTCTTCATCATCTTCTCACTCATCCTGCTAACAGAAAAATACTACAACAACCTTAAAACCTCACTAAAAAAAGGCAGGATCCCAAAAGCCATTCTATACAACGCAACAATATTCACAATAGTACTAACAATAACATTCCTCATACCATTCCAGATGAACCCGCAAAATCTCAAAGACGTCTATACAGCGCAAACGAGCACCATGGGAACTGCAGAAATGAGTCTCAGCCTGAACACTCTCCAAATCATCTGGAAAGTTATAATAAAATCAAACCCCCTAGACACCCTCATTATTCTCTACTCACTCTACATACTGTACTACCTCCTGAAAAAAAAGCAAAAATCACCCGAGGAAAAATACATACTTTACCTCACACTCTTCTTCATCGCGAGCACCACACTCTTCCCAGGCACACTTGCATATAGGAGAGCCATTATGTTCTTCTTCGGAGTACCCTTACTCATGTCACTTGCATTTTCAGGCAAAGAATACTCAATCTTCAACAAAATAAAAACACTCAAAACACACGAAAAAACAATATTCATTGCAATAATCTTAATTTACATAATATCATGCACAGCACTCCTTCATCCAATAAAACCATACTACTCTCAATACAAAAACCCGTTAATATGCACAGCATTCAACTCCGGCTGCGAATACATAACACCAATTCCCATAAACAAAATAACAGCCAATGAACTCAAAACAGTCGTAAAAGAAAATGAAACATACTACATGTATCCGGAAAACCCGGATATATATCCCTACATAAACCATGAAGACTACTACAAAATATGGCGCATCAAAGATGCAATAACAAGACAAAAAAAACAGGAAGTTGCATTAGAAGAAATAATCCAAAACTACAACTACTTCGCAGAACAAAACAATGAAAAACCAATAAAATACCTCATCATCGCAAAACAAAAAGACTACAAAGACCCGCTTGCAAAAAACCTGATAAAAAATCACACACCTGCAAAGACAGTAACAATCAACAACATAGAAGTCTCATACATCTACAATCTCAAAAACCTCATAACATAAAAACAAAAAACCATCCAAAAAAAGAAAATACAATGTGACCCCATGAAACTCACAATAATCATCCCAACAATAAATGAAGAAAAAGCCATCGGCAAAGTGCTCAAAGAAATCCCCCAGAAAACCCTCAAAAAAAACAAATACGACACAGAAATATTCGTAATAGATGGCGCGTCCACCGACAACACAAGAAGCATAGCAGAACAACACGGCGCCAAAGTCATCACAGAAAGAAGAAAAGGCTACGGCAGGGCATACAAGACCGGCTTCAAAAAAGCAAAAGGAGAC
>CBDUVR010000262.1:0-1982 GCA_965370705.1 uncultured archaeon
GCACGGGTGCAGAAAATAAAGAAGGATTTTGAGTTGTTTACAGGTTCGGATGGGGCACATCTTACAAATAATAAGTTGGAAGGTTTTTTTGGAGCTACGCTCAATGGACCACAGAAAAAGGGGTTTCATTCTGATAAAGCACTTGGAAATTTTTTCAAATTTCGAAAGCTGAGGCAGGCAGGCACAAAAATATTTGAGCCGACTCCAATATCTGCATTGGCAGTGATTTTTGGAATAATTGCGGCTTTGCCACTGATATGACGAACCGTGTTTTTCAGTAGAATCAGGAAATTCATGTTAGCGACAGCCACGAATTTCTTGCAAATATTGGGTGTATTGTTGCGTTTTTGTTGAGTGAACGTGCAAAATAGAATCATATTTTTGTACGGGGATGGTCTTAACTTGTAGATGTACAGAAAATTGAGGCTTTTAGGACAGAACTCAACGAAATAGACCTATTTTCACGGAAAAAATACTCATACCCGGATGGTTGCCTTAGTTTAACCATGATTTTTTATATTTGCGGGTTTAGAATTATGGTTATGAGAGTCATTGGCATTACGGGGCTTGCGCGCTCAGGGAAGGATACTGTCGCTGATTATATTGAGTCAGAGTATGGATTTAAGAAGTTTGTTATGAGTGATGTTTTAAGGGATGTGCTTGTTTCGCGCAGTGAGGAGGTTTCGAAGAAGAGTATGCTTGAGCTTGGGAATGAGCTCCGGGAGACTAATGGACAGGATGTTGTTGCGCGGATGGTGTATGAGCGCTGCAGGGGGTTTGAGAAGGTTACGGTTGTTGGTTTCCGGAGCCCGGCAGAGGTCCGGTTTTTTGAGAAGGTTTCTGCGCGGTTTTCTTTGGTTGAGGTGACGGCGCATGTTGGTTTCAGGGTGAGGAGGGCGGAGGCGCTTGGCGTGGAGGATGTGTCTTCGAGGGATCATGATGATGCGATTAATAAAGGGTTTGATGCTGTTTTTTCGATGGCTTCTGTTGTTGTAGATAATAATTCGACGCTTGATGTTCTCTATCCGCGGGTGGATGAGATGATGGCAGAGATTGGGTATGCAGGTGATTGAGTGAATGTCAAGATTCCTGTTGCTGATGATTTTAATCTTTTTAATATCATGAAGTTCAAGCCGTTTTTCTTTTTTTTTGGTGATGCTCCTGTAAGGACTGTTTTGTATAAAGGGAAACTGGTAGGCCTTGAGTTTTTCCAGGATAGTGGTTTTCTTTCGGTTAATATTGACGGGGATGTCGATAAAAAAGGTGCTGGGTTTTTGAAGGACAGGATTGCGTATTGTCTTGGGATTCGTGAGGAGCTTTCTGATTTTTATACGATTGTGCGTGACGATAAGGTGCTTTGCAAGCATTATGATGCCATCTATGGCAACCGGCTGCTTTCTGCTTTTTCTGATTTTGAGGCCGCAGTCTCTATTATCTGCTCGCAGAATGTCAGTTTCAGGCAGTATAAGGCAATGGTTCGAAAGATTGTTGATGCTTATGGTGAAGGTGTGTATTTCCCGGGGCCTGAGCAGATTCTTGAGAGGCCGGATGTTCTTTCCAAGTGCTGCGGGGTGGGGTACAGGGACAGGTTTATTGTTGATATGTGCAAGTGTTTCAGGTTCAGAGATAAGACTGATCTGATGAGGATGAGCGAGGTTCGGGGTTTTGGGCAGTATTCTATGGATATATTCAGGCTGTTCCAACTGAGGGATTACGGGTATTTTTATGTTGACAGGCTGATCGGGAAGATATTTCGCAGTTTTTACGGGGCAGAGCTTCTGAATGATTTTGAGGTCAGGAGTTTTGGAAAGAGGAAGTTCGGGAAGTTTGCGGGGCTTGCTGAGGTTTATCTGCAGAAGTTTTTGTGCGATAATCGGTGAGGTTGTATTACATGGTAAATATAGTAAAAGACATAACTTTTTGGACTAATGTCTTTTCCATATAGATTAACGTCTATTGGTTTTTAGTTAAGTTTGTCCATT
>CBDUVR010000263.1:0-1981 GCA_965370705.1 uncultured archaeon
GTCTCCTTTTGCTTTTTTGAAGCCGGTCTTGTATGCCCTGCCGTAGCCTTTTCTTTTTTCTGTGATGACTTTGGCGCCGTGTTGTTCTGCTATGGTTTTTGTGCTGTCGGTGGATGCGCCGTCTATTACGAGTATTTCTGTATCGTATTTGTTTTTTTTGAGGGTTTTTAAGGGGATTTCTTTGAGCACTTTGCCGATGGCTTTTTCTTCGTTTATCGTGGGGATGATTATTGAGAGTTTCATGTATTCACTTTCTTTTTTTGGTTTTATGTTTCTATCCTGGTGCGAGGTTTTCCAGGCTGTAGATGTATGAGACTTCAATGTTGTTTATCTTTATTGTTTTTGTCGGGACGTAGCTGTTTATAAGATTTTTTGCAAGAGGGTCATTGTAGTCTTTTTGTTTTGCGATGATGAGGTATTTTATTGGCCGTTCATTGTTTTCTTTTGCGAAGTAGTTGTAGTTTTGGATTATTTCTTCTAATGTGGCTTGCTGTTTTTTTTGTCCTGCTATCGCGTCTTTGATGCGCCATGTAGTATAGTAGTCCCGGTGCCTGAGATAGAGGTGTATGTCGTTGTTTTCGGGGTACATGTAGTATGTCTCGTTCTCTTTTATAATTGTTTTGAGTTCATGGGCTGTTACTTTGTTTATTGGTCGTGGTGTTATGTGTTCGCAGCTGGATTTGAATATTGAGCACATTAGCGGGTTTTTATAGTGGGAGTAGTATGGTTTGACTGGATATAGCAGCGCTATGCATGATGTGATGTAGATTAGGATTATCGCTATGAAGATTGTTTTTGCGCATGGCTTGAATATTTTTATTTTGTTGAAGATGGAGTATTCTTTGCCTGAGAATGTGAGAGACATGAGGAGCGGCACCCCGAAGAAAAACATTATGGCTCTTCTGTATCCGAGGGTACTTGCGAAAAGAGTGGTACTTGCAATGAATAGGAGTGTGAGGTAGAGTATGTATTTTTCCTGCGGGGATTTGTGTTTTTTGATCAGGAGGCAGTAAAATATGTAGAGTGAGTAGAGGATTATTAGAGTGTCTATTGGGTTTGATTTTATTGTGAGTTCCCAGATGATTTGGAGGGTGTTCAGGCTGAGACTGATTTCTCCGCCACCCATGGTGCTTGTTTGTCTTGTGTATACGTCTTTGAGATTTTGCGGGTTCATCTGGAAGGGTATGAGTAGTGTTATTGTTAGTATGATTGTGAATATGATTGCGTTGTATAGGGGGAATTTTGGGATTCTGATTCTTTTAAGTGATGTTTTCAGGTTGGTGTAGTATTTTTCTGTGAGCAGGAGAATTGAGTACGGGACAAGGAGGGCTGCTGTGAATTTTGTGGCGATTGCGAGGGCGATTATTATTGCGCTTAGTGTGAAGTATATTGTTTCTTTTTTTGAGCCTTTTTCGGCTGTGTAGAATTTCCATAGTGTGAGGAGTGCGTATACTGCGAATAGCCATGTTATTACTTCTACTATCATCATTCTTCCAAAGAATAGCATTGTCGGGAAGAATGCGAAGAATGCTGTTGCGTAGATGAAGCTTTTTGTGTCGAGGAGAGAGTATGAAATGAGGATTAGCCCGAGAAATACCAATAGTGATGACAGGTATATTGCAATAAAGCAGCTGTTTTCTGCTTTCGCGTATGATTTGCCTATGGCTGAAGGCATGGTTGGTCCAAAGTAGGGGGATGCATATTTGCTGACTTCTGAGAAGTCTTCTCCTGATAACATGCATGATTTTCCAATCAGGTAGTGGCCCACAGGTGGCTGGTAGTGGATAAGGCCCGGGTAGAAACTGTGGGGATAGAACCAGAGAATTCCTCCGGTGAGTGTTGCTATTGAGTCTATCCTTACCCCTTCTTCAGCGTAGTCTGTTAGTCTCAGGTATGTTCCGAGTATTATTGTTGCTATGAGTATCGTGAGGAGTATTTTGTTTTCTTTGAGGTTCTGGAGCTTGCTTTTTTTGGGTTGTTG
>CBDUVR010000264.1:0-1976 GCA_965370705.1 uncultured archaeon
AGTGTATATATGACTTGCTTGTAATTATTTGTGGGAATACATATATATAAATTTAGTTTTGCTTCAAAACAGAAAACTGCACCAAAAAGCCCGTCAAATATACGACCTGAGAAACATGACTGCCTTTATTCTTGCGCTGAGGGGCATTCTCATCCCGAAAGACGATTTTATAAGCCCAAATACATCATTTTTCCTATAAGCTTCTTCCGCAAAATGCATATTTCCATATGTTGTAGAAACCCTAAGTCCTGCATCACCCTGGTGACCCACGGTTATTATGGCTTGTCCTGAGTCAGTTATTTCTATTGTATATTTATGTACACATGTGTTCTCTTTTACTGTTAAGCTGATTGTCTGGTAGTTGTTGTTTTCTGTGAATCTGAAAATCTTTCTACTGACGTAGGTTTCATTGTAGCGTTCAATTATGCTCTCAAGCCCGGCATCTGAAGCGCATATCTCCACAGGCGGTTTCGGATTTAACTTGAACATACCAAAACCAAACGCATGCACATGCGGAATCAGGAAAGTTAGAATTAAAAAAACCGCAATCATCTTTCCAATTGTCTTCATACGTCACTATTGCCTGTTCAGAAATAAAAGTGTTTTGCCTGAGACCATAAATATTTTTATAAAGTATTGAAGACATCTATTCTGAATGGCAGTACGCGTTTATTATATGAAAAACGAACATGTAGCTGAAGAGGACTTTAAAAATGTTAGTCTGAAGTCTGGGCTTACATGGATCCCGGTATTTAATCCTACTTCAGATGAACTTGCTTCCCTGTCAAAGATGACTAAAATAGATCTCGATGTTTTTGAGGATTGCCTTGACGAAAGTGAGAGGTCGAGAGTTGAAAGCGAAGATTACGTTCTGATAGTCTACAGGGCACCCTGCTATGAAGACGGCGACACTGTAACTATCCCAGTCGGCTTCATCGTTAAGAAGAATATTGTCATTACTATTTGCAAGAAGTCTGTGAAAAGCGTGGAACAGTTGGCAAAACTGGTGAGTTACGGGCGCGGGAAGTATATTTTTAAGCGCGGTGTTCCAGGAGTTGTTTTTAGTGTAATTGATAAGATAAATGAGGAGTATCTGGGGGTTGTCAATAGGGTTGGAGATACATCGGATTTTATTGAGGAGAAGATTTTTGATATCAGCAAAGAGAATGTGCAGAAGATACTGTCTTTGAATACGACTCTTGCGTACTTTCATAGTGCTCTTTCAGCGAACCTTGAGGTTATGAAGATACTCAGGAAGGGGTATATAAAGCCATTTAGGGGTGCTGAGTGTGTTGAGCTTTTTGATGATTTGTATCATGACACTATGGAGTTGATTGATGCTGAGAATATTCAGAGGGATATTATAAATAATCTTTTTGATATGCAGTCTACTATTGTTTCAAATGAGTTGAATGTGGTTATGAAAAAGATTACTGCAATAGCCGCGATTATTATGGTGCCGACGCTGATTACCGGCATTTACGGGATGAATTTCGAGTTTCTGCCTCTTCGTGATCATGTATACGGATTTTATGTTCTTTTGGGTATTATGCTTTCTACTGTTGTTCTTCTCGCATGGTATTTCAGAAGGCTTAAGTGGCTCTGATATGTTTTGTATCTTTGAAGAGTTAATCAAATCAAACTTGGTAGGAAGGACAACATGACCAAAAAAACCCGGATAATGGTAATCTTGTCTATTGTACTGGCAATATCTGGCTGTGCCGGGATGGATGTACAGGGAACAGACACATCTGGCATACAGGCAAATGTAACCAATAAAACACAGAATATGCCAGATCAGCCTGCAAATGTGACTGTTCCTAAGATTGATGATATTTCAATGGTTTTTAACCTTAAGAAACCGCCAAAAGAAGTTATAGGAGGAGATTAAAGATGAAACAAATTGTTTTATTTGGGTGCGCTATATTGACTATTTTTATGCTTGCAGGCAGCGCAGCAGCAGGCAACCAGATTGA
>CBDUVR010000265.1:0-1975 GCA_965370705.1 uncultured archaeon
ATAGAGGGCATGATGAATAGCCCTGCTGAGTTGAAGCATGCGGCAAGCTCGTTTTTGGGCACAAACCCGCGGAATTCGAATGAGCTGTATACATTGAGGGTTTTTGCGAAGTCTTCGAGGCTTTTTTTCAGGTAACCGTCTCCCACGATGATGAACCTGCAGTTTGGGATTTCTTTTAGTATGTCTTTGGATGCGTATATCAGGTATTCGATTCCTTTCTGGAATGTGAGGCGGGATGCGCATAGGACTGTGGGGGTGGCTGGTGGGTGTCCAGTGGTCTTTGGCAGTTGTGAGGTGTAGTTGTAGATTATGCTTATTTTTTTTGGCTCTATGTTGAAAGTGCGGCAGATTTCATGTTTCATGAGTTTGCTTACTGTGATTATTGCGTCTGAATCAATTATCCCGGATTTTTCGATGTCTGCGATGGCTCCTTTTGTGGGCGTGTCTTTTGCGCATCTCATGTACTCGAGGGAGTGGACTGTGTGGATCCAGGGTTTGTTTTTGGATAGCTTTTTTGCGGCTGGCACGCCGAGCCAGTCGTGGCTGTGAATGATGTCGAAGTCGATTGTTTGTGCGCGTTTTATGATTGCGCTGTTGTAGTCTTTGATGAGTTTTGTTGTGTCGTGTGTGCTTGTGTCTATGCTGATCCTGTGGATTGTCAGGTTTTTGCAGGTGTGGTCAGGTGCGTTTTCTTTTGGGAGGAAGAGGTGGACTTTTGCACCCTGTGAGCACAGGCTGCCTGTGAGGTGCGTTACGTGGACGTCCATGCCGCCGCGAATGCTTTGCCTGAATCCCCAGCCTATCATCAGAATTTTCATGTGTACAGATTATGCTTAATAATTTATATTAGTTTGAATCATCTTATGGTATGGATGTTTTGAAGTGGATGAAGGATTTTCTTGAGGTGACGGAGAGAAAGACAGGTATTTTCCTGATTCTTATTGTGATATCGTTTTCGCTGTACGGCCCGGTTATTGACGGTATTGTGCGGTGTGTTTTGTATGTGGTGTATTCGTATGTGTTTTCATCGTTTATAGACCGGAAGATCGAGAACAGAATCAAGAAGGATCTGAAGATTTCTGCGCGAAGAATTGCCCTTTACGGCGCAGTGTATATTGTGTCTATGTTTGTGGTTGTTCTGGTTGTTAGGTAGTTGGTTTGTGTGGCTTTATGGGTGTGAAATATTGTAGAATGTATATTTTTTACTACCGAAAAGTATTTATAGTTTGGATGCGTAGATATTTAAACGTTGCTATTTTAGAATAGTGAACGGTTCTTAGTTTTGCCTTGTGGCTGGCTAAGGGAGGGAATAGCCGGAGTGTAGGGAAGATAATGTCTTTGTACCTGGTGATGATTTCATAATAAAAAAGCAGGTGATAGAATGGTAGAATTGAGATATATTAAAGAGACAGGAGTATTAGAGGTCTCATGTGGAACAAGAAAAAGAGCGGAAGAGGTAGGAGCATACTTATTTGAAAAATTATGTCCGTCTGGAGATTCAGCTCCGACAGGAGTAACAGGGACATATGATTCTGAGACAGGTCAATTACTTATTTTTTCTCTGGGTTCAGATTCAATGTCAGATGAAGTATATGCGAATCTGGTTAGTTGTTTCTCGGGTGTCGGGGTGGATATGAGTAAAGGAGATAGACTTGCTCATACCCAGTTTGATATGCGTTTGGATCGAAATGTTTATTCTGGAAATGAAATTAAAGAACTCTTAGGTCGTTATGGATATGATGTTCGTCTTCCAGGCGAGGTGCCAGAGGAGCAAGATGGCTTTAAGGTTGAGGGTCTAAATGTAGGACCACCCGTGAAATTAGAATCTTTTTTGGACGAGCTTCAAATCGTTAAATTATGAATGTGATTGATATTGGTGGATAATTGGGCAATATCTTGCCGATTGTTTCTCTTTTATTTTTTTATTTCTTTTTTTGTTTTTATGTTTTTTGTGTTTGTATGCCATTGCTGCGCG
>CBDUVR010000266.1:0-1964 GCA_965370705.1 uncultured archaeon
AATAGTCAATGTATGCAGTTGCCCTGTATTTCCCGGGTTCGAGAGATGATGTGCCGTATCTGACGTTCATTTTGACGGAGTTTGATGGCTCTATTGCGTATTCTGTAATGCCGTTGGCGGTGTCTATTTTTGCGCCGTACCTGTATATTTCCACAAAGGGAAATGCACGTGCGCGGATGTTGCCGGTGTTTTTTGCGTAGAGTTCGAAGAGGATTGTTTGTCCAATTTCGGCGTCCGGGGCATTGAATGTTTCCAATGTTAAGCTGTCTTTTACAATGCCGGGTATGGTAAATCTTAATTCTATTACTGATGTGGATATTATCTGGACACCGTGTGCGCCTGTTGCATCAGTAGATGGCAGGATGGTCAGGATATGGGTGCCGTTGGTTACTTCGGTTGAAACGTTTGGGATGCTTAGTTCTATTTTTACTAATTCTTTTTTGCCTGGGCCTATTGTTAATGTTTCCGGAGTGACTGTTACGAAGTTCTCCAGGTATTCTGATCTTGGGGTTATGTCTAATGCCAGAGTTATTGGGACTGTGTCTGTGTTGGTTATGTATGATTCGTAAACGTATGCATTGCCTCTTTGCAGTTCTCCGGCGCTGATTACAGCAGGGGATACGCTGATGCTGAATCCATTGCCTGCCAGGCAAAGGAGAATTACAAGTGTTGCAGGGATTAACATTGGTTTTTTCATGGTATCATCATTGTCTCTTATGGCTGGAAGTAGTTGCCTTCCTGCCCGCTGCTGCATATGTCTGCGTATGCTGTGAAGGTTATGGTTGCGCTGTATGAGCCAAGTGTCCCGTAGGGGGCTCTTACCTGAAAGTCTATACCGCTTATGTTTTCGGATGCAGATATGTCACAGTGTATGGCAAGGGCTGATGCGTTTCCGTCCCTTGCTGTGTTTGGGATGCTTCGCCATTGTGAGATTGCGGGTATGTATATCTGGAGGTTGTCTGCGCCGTTTTCGCCTGTTGTAGGGGCGGTTTTGCAGCTGTTATGGTCGTTGTCGTCACCTGTGTCGTTGCTTGAGCAGATGTAGTAGTGTGAATTGTCGTAGTCTTTTGTGACGTATGCAACTACATCCACGGTGTCGCCCATGTTTTCTATTGTGAAGTTTGCGGGGGTTCCGTCGCCGTCGGAGTTGTTTGCATAATTGTCGTTGCAGCTGTCCAGTCCCGCGTAGCAGTAGTAGTTGAAGTTTACGGGGATGTTCTGGAGTTTCCATAGTTTGTCGGTTGCGTTGTCTGTTTCGTGGATGCTTATGCTTTTGTAGCTTATTATGATTTCTGTGGAATCGTTGTGGCTTTTGTATGCGTATATTGTGTCGTTGCCATTGAATGTGGCGTTTATGAAGTATGTGCCTGGCGGTGTGACGCCTGAGGTGTCCCAGGTATAAACTGCCCAGCCGGTTGCGTTTGTTATGTTACAGCCGATGTAGGTGTCGTTGTAGTAAAATGAGATGTTCTGGTCTGGTATCCCATTGCTTGTAGAATTCAAAAGTCTTGCGCTCAGGTTTACGATGTCGCCGGGGTTTGGTGTTGCGCTGTCTGTCAGGACAGGGTTGATTGAGGTTGTGTTGTGTACTGTGAAGTACAGGGGGTCTGTTGTGTTCATCAAGCCTCCTGTGTCGTTGCATGAGAAGGTTACGGAGTGGGAGCCGAGGGTCATTGTTGTGTTCTCTTTGTTCCAGTTGCCTGAGGAGTTGGTCATGGTGACGTTGGGGGCGCCGTCGAGTGAATATGCGCACCAGTCGCCATCTTCATTCAATGTGACGTTGAACCATATGGATGTTGTGGGGTAGGACTGGTTTTTGGGTGATTGTATTGTGATTGTCGGCGGATCCTCGTCTGCCCCGCCTGGAGCAGTCATGAAGTTAACAGTCGGGAAGCTTCCGCCTTCAATGGTCGGCATCCACTGATGGATGGTATCATAGTCTCCATTCGTGAAAGCCAGGATAT
>CBDUVR010000267.1:0-1942 GCA_965370705.1 uncultured archaeon
TAAGGTAAAAAGAAATCGCAATATACATCTGCACTCTCTATTGGAACCATTCTTTCATATGCATGTGCAATTTTATGATTATATAACCAATCATCAATTATTTTTTCAGATTTGGAACGTACAAGATGACCATCTAATGTTCTAATAGTCGCTGGGAATTTACTTCGAAAGTCACGATTTTCTTGGTCGATTTGGGTTGGTTTGTAGTCAGGAGATTTTTTCTTCTCTTCTTTTTGAGATTTTAACCAACATTCTTTACAGAGCGGTTTATCTCCTTCTTTCCAAATACCACATTCTGTGCATTTAGTTATTTTTCCTTTATCTCTAAGTTTAAAGCAATCTTTACACAAAGGATAGAATCCAGATTTTGCTCCGCAGATTTGACATGCCATGTTTAGATAAATAGTCCAATTATAATATAAATCTTTCTACCATGGGGAGGGTAGAATTGTGGAGCATTGCCTCCAACTCTTTTTTGTTCCAAACTGAAAATTCAATTACATATAACATGGAGTTATATGGACTTTTGTTCGTATGACGCGCCGTTTTTGGGGTGTTACGTCTTGTTGCGCTGCTACTGAAATTTTGTTTTGTGTGTCTGGTATGTCTCACACTTTTCTCTTTCTCATTTCTCTTAGTTTTTCTATTTTTTCCTGTCCGCCTTTTGTTTTTGCAAGGCGCGCGTAAAACCTGTTTGCCATGATAATTTGTGCATCAATGAATGGGGCTGTGTGTTTTATCCAGACTGAGCGCGGGTTGTCTCTTACGAATTCGGCCCATCTTATGACTTGCTCCATGTGTGTCTTGTCTCTCGTCATAGCAGCAGCCTCCTGATTTCTTGTTTTATTTTCTCTATCTCTTCTTCATCGAGTGAGTTTGCATAGATGGTTCGCAAGTGCTTTGCATCTTCGATGTCTTTTCCAGATTTCAGCAACTCTTCCTTGAAAGCGACGTTCATTTCAATGCTTGAGAAATAGAAGTCAAGCCCGGTAAGAGGCAGCTTTTTTCTTGTCTTGAGCTGATAATCGTCAAGGCGGTCTTTTGCGAGTTTCAGCTCCATTTCAGGGATAAAATTGCCCTTTTTGATGTATCGTACACTGAAGTTGTCTTTAAGGTAGTCATCGTAGATTGCGCCCGGGTCCTTTGACTGGATGCATTCGAAACCAGCTGCTTCCAACTCATGATGCATTTTGATAAACGCATCTCTTTCTATCCGCTCAATTATCATGTCAATGTCTTCAGTTCCCCTGGTTCTTCCATGCGCAATCGCGACAAACCCGGAGACGATAATATATTTTGTGTGTTTCTGTACGACATTGACAAAGTCTTCTGCGAACTTGTCAAGGATTGTCCGGTCTTTAATTTCTCGGTTCATTTTAGTTCCTCTGAAAGCAGAGTATTTGAATAGCAGAACATTAGATGTTTAATTTCTGGTTTCTGGTTCTGTTCAAAATACCATTGGCTTGCATCTATCTATTTTTGTTGTTCTCAAATCTTTAAGTATGTTGTTCGTCTGGAAGAAGATGAGTTTACATCTCGCCGTAAAACGGATACGGTGAATCGTGTTTTTTAGCAAATACATTTATAATATCAAATGTACAGAATAATTGTGTGGCTTGAGGTGAAAAACGGCACTTCTCTTGGGAAAGAAATAATTCAAAAACTGGTGGAAACGGGGATAATATAATGGTGACAGAAGAGGAAATAAGGAAGATTGTTATTGCAAGGCTTTCTTCAATGCCTGAAAACATAAAAGTATCTATCGGTACTTATGGCAGTTTTGACAAGTACGAGCTTATTGACAGGGTGAACAAGGGAGATGAAGTAGGCAAAAAGGTGGTGGAGATACAAATGTTCTACCTTAGATTCATGAAGAGAATATATAGTTGATTACAGCTATAGGCAGTTTATCGTCTGGGTGCGCTTCGGGCCCACTGAAACT
>CBDUVR010000268.1:0-1917 GCA_965370705.1 uncultured archaeon
TTTCCATATAGATTGCTCGCATTTTTGTCTAAATAGTTATGCAAGCAACTATATTTAAAAAGATTCATAGAACATTACAACACGATAGTCTATGGTGGGCGTGTATGAGTGAAGATTCTGATGTTTTTGAGGAGATTGATCTCAGGAATATATTGAGAAGTAGGGTTATTCAGAAATACTGGTACATGATAGTTCTTGCGTCTATATTCGTTATTGCTTTGTGGATTCGGATGGTGCCGGCGAAACACGGCATATTCATTGGCATTGACCCATATTACCTGTCACGCATGGCACAGTATCTTGTAGAGCATAGCTTTCATTTGCCGGCTGTTGACGTTATGCGCTATGCTCCGACCGGCTGGGACCCGCACAATGAGATTATGGGTATATTTTATATTCCTGCTGTGATATATGTCCTGATAAGTAAGATAATTCCAGTAGATTTTCATACGTTTGCGATTGTCTTTCCCGCAGTTATTGGTTCGTTAATTGTTGTTCCTCTCTTTTTTATTGGCAAAGAGCTTCATAATAAGAATACCGGTCTGTTTGCTGCCTTGTTTTTTGCTGTTTCGGGTTCGGTGATATTTCGAACATCTGCCGGTTTTTTTGAGAAGGAATCTATTGCCGGGTTTCTTATGCTTGGCGGGCTGTATTTTTTTATAAGAGCAATAAGGAAGGACTCTCTTGTGTCAGGCATCATTGCCGGCCTTTCTATAGCAACTATGGCGACGGTGTGGGGCGGAGTCCAACAGATACTGCTTGGCATTGTCGGTTATGTGTTTCTGGTAACTTTTGTGAATAAACAGCCGAAGTCGCTTCTGAAGGCTTATGTTCCGATAGTGCTGATTGCTGTAACGTATTATGGCACCGGGTCATCAATTGCGATGATGAATTACCTTGCTCTTGCTGTACTTGTTTTGCGTGTGGCTGTTGAGAAATGGGGGATTGTTTCGAAGAGGGGTTTGCCGTATTTTGGACCGTCTATTTTTTTGATTGGCGGGGTTCTTGTCTTTGTTGGGGCCATATTTTCAAGAAAGCTTGCAGGGCTTATTATGAGCACCCAGAAATATATGTTTTACAGCAAGGAAGTTATTGAATCAACGGTTGCTGAGAATGTGGATGCTGGGTGGAATGATTTTGTGTCGCAGTTTGGCGCGCCTTATGCAGAGGCACTTTTTCCACAGCTAAAGCCTGTGTTATATTATGCAAGTATATGGATATTTGCGTTTGCTGCGGTGTTTGTTGTTTTGCATAAGATATATAAGGAAAAGGATAAATTTTTTATGCTGGGTGTTTTTTCCGGCCTTGTCAGCATCCTGACATATTACCTGTTTATGAAAACAAAAAATCCTGATATGCAGATGTATTTTGTGTTATCTTTCATGCTTGTGCTTGTGCTTGTCGCGAGAAAAAGCCACTTGAATGCGTTGATGCTTCTTTTGATGTACTCATCTATGCTCGGGTTTGCGTCGAAAATCAGGTTTTCGTTTATACTCGGGCCTTATATCGCATTGCTGGCGGGTTACTTTATGTCTAATTTTGTGAGGTTTGTGCAGAAGAGCAAATTGATGGCGGATGCGAAGTCGCTTGAGGAGAAGATAAATATTTATTCTGTGGGTGCAGGCATACTTATTGTGTTTGTGCTGGGTGTGAATATCGCTTCAGGATATGTGCTTGCAAATAATCTTGGGCCGTCGTTTTCTCCTAACTGGGATAAGTCTATGGAGTTTCTGAGGACACAGACGCCTCCTGGGTCTATAATTCTTTCATGGTGGGATTTTGGATACTGGTTCCAGACAGCAGGTGAGAGGCCTACAAATCTTGATGGGGGGAATAATCTGGCATCGAGGAACAGGCCAACTGCGCAATATTTTACAGGTATGATGAACGAGAGCCAGCAGAGGTTCTTTTTGAACA
>CBDUVR010000269.1:0-1908 GCA_965370705.1 uncultured archaeon
CGCTTAAGTTGCCCGAGTGGTTTGTCCAGCCTTGAGGGAGTGTCCAGTTCGCCCAGATTTTGTAGAGTGAGTACGTTTGCGTATTGTTTGCCCAACTTGTGAGGTTTGTGAACCCGTTTCTGGTTATTTTTGCAAGCGGGGTTGTTTCTTTTGGTTTTGTGATGTTTGTTATCAGTTCCCCTCCGACACGTATCTCGAGTATCCTGTTTGACTGTCCGGTCCATGTGTGCAGTTCGCCTGCAGGGTTTGTGTATGTTGCAGTCACGTTTATATTGTAATCGCCGGCAGGTGTTGATGTGTTTGTGGATATGTTAAATGGTGCAATTTCGTCGGTTTTGTTTGTTACGTTGTCCAGATAGCAGTAGTCCTGTCCAGTCTGGCCTGATATGGTGCAGTTGCATGCGAGGCCTGGTATTTTCGGGTATTCTATGGTTATGTTTACGAGGGTAATGTTTTTTGACCATGTGTTTCCGATTGTGAAATTGTAGAGTGCATATTCTCCGGAGTATATTTTTGTCGGGGTAAGGGTTGATGAGAAGTTGTCGGGGAGGTGGTGTATTGTGAAGTTTATGCTGTTGTTCTGGTTTGAATTACTGCTTTTTGAGTCCATTACAATGTTCCAGAAAAACTGATATGTGCCGGATGTTGCTGTTAGGGGTATCAGGTAGCCGTTTGTGGTGTTGTCAAACTTAACTTCGCATGTGTTTCCTTCTTCTATGTCGCCGCAGTCTTTTGTTTCTTTTTGAGGTCCCCATGAAACGTCTGCCGTGGCGGAGTCCAGTATGTTAAGGGTGACATTCGCATCGACTGCTGTTGCGTCCTGGGAGAGAACTGTTGTGTTTATCCACGAGATATTATCGCCTGTCTCATATTCGTCAAGTGAAAAGTCGTTCTGATTTTCGTGTTCCAGCTGTGTCAAGATAATGTTTGCTGAGACAATTGCGAAGTTGTAGGCTGCTGTAAGATATGCGTTGCTGTGGTCCAGCATCATTACCGGCGGCATGCTGGCATCGAACATGGAGATATTGAGCCTGTAGGTTCCGGCAGGCCTTGTGAGAGTGTTCCATCCTTCTGTGTCCCAAATAGAGCCAAGATAGGCTATCGAATTATTTTGAGTGTCTCTTGTTGCCGGTGCTGTCGTGTCATCGATTACAGGGGTTCCTACATTTGTCCAGATTCCGCTGACTAATCTCTGGATTCTCATCATTGTCCTGTATCTTACGTCTGTGGTTCCTGTGTTCTGTATTTTTGATTCCTGAGGTTGTGCGGCTTCTAATGTTTTTGTGAGTGTTCCCGCAGGTGCTGCGCCTGCCGGCGGCGTGTAGGTTGGATATGTCTTGTTTTCTAGTTCTTTTATGTCGAAGTATATGTAGTATGTCCTTTCTGTGTCTTGAGGTGTCGTGCCGTTCATGTCCCAGCTGATGTCAAGGGTTGCCTGTGTTTTTTCCTCGTATGTGGAGCCGGTTATGGTGAGTGTGATATTGTCGAAGTCTGCGTATGCGTATTCATCGTTGTCCCAGTCGCCGATTTTCAGGCCCATGTCGAGATAGTACCAGCCGGCGTTGGTGATATATTGTGTGATGTCAAAGGATGATGTGTTTGATATGTCCTGGGGGTCGTTTGCAAAGTATATTTCTTTGTTGCTGTCTGCAAGGGGATCTCCAGTGTCCATGTCGCTTCCGAGGTAGTTCATCTGTGCAGATGTTCCGAATCTTGATTTTATCCACAGGACATCGCCTGAGTCAAGCCCTGCGTCAGTCACGGACCATGCGAATGTCAGGTTTGCTGTTCCGCCACCCGACATTGCCATGTATGCAGTATCATCTATGTAAAATGAAACTCCGTAGGCGCCTGAGGCCTGGCCGTCGTTTTCGCAGGAATTGTCGCCTATCGTGATTCTTATGACTT
>CBDUVR010000270.1:0-1904 GCA_965370705.1 uncultured archaeon
CATTTCTTTTTCAAGATTTAGAAGGGCTGTTGATACACCGCCTATGTAGGGGTAGAATGACTGGCTTGCGTAGTAGATTTTCATGGTCTCAGATCGTTTTGTGCTGTTGTTATTATAGTCGCTGTCTGTTATTTAAAAGTCTATCGAATGGAGGGGATTGCCTGAAAATATCATGAGATGTCAAACAGGTCTGAAAACTCTGACTTTTCGGGGATTATAGGGCAAATCCGCGCATTGGGTTTGATTATTGATTTAAGTAAGCATTGCAATGCCTGAAGAATGTTTTTGCATTTTCCAATGATTTATTTGCGGGCTCAATATTTGCCTGAGCTATTGTGTTATATAGTAAAATCTTTCCATGGCTCTTTTATGAATGGTATGAACAAAGCTATTTCTTTCTTTAACTGTCCATTATTAGGGATAGTTCTATCCAGTTTATTGGTTTTGGTTGTTTTTTGCATTTTTAATCAATTTGTAACTGCTCAGCCCAAGTATCTTTCGAAGAGATTTAGCCAGTCGAGCATTAGTTTTGTGATTAAGAAGTTGTTGATTACGTGTTCTTTGCCGTTTTTGCCTAATGTCTGCCTTAGTTTTTCGTCTTTCAGGAGTTTTATTGTGCTGTCTGCGACACCTTTGATGTCGTCCGGCTTGTGGAGGTAGCCGTTTACGCCGTTGATTACCTGGAGGGGTATGCCTCCTACTTTTGAGGCTACTACAGGGGTGCCTTTGTATAGTGCTTCTGAGACTACCAGTCCGAAGCCTTCTTTGGATGATTTCTGGATGACTACGGATGATGCTCTTTGCAGTGCGTTTACCAGTATATCACTTTCGATCAGGAGCAGCTTTATGTCTGTCTGGTGTTTGCTTTTTTCTACTTTTTTTACTACTTTTTCGAACATTTTTTGACCTTCAGGGTCGTCTGAGGCAAATGAGCCCAGCAGGACTAACTGGCAGTCTGTTTTTTTCCTGACTTGTTCGAATATCTCTATGACTTCGGTTGGGCATTTCCATTTGTCGAATCTTGAAATTTGGGATATTATTGGCTTGTCTAAGGTTACGCCATGTTTGTTGAGGTATTTTTTGATTGTCTCTTCTGATAATGGCTCGTTCTTGGGGGATAGCGGGTCTATTGCCGGATGGATTATGCTTTGGGGTGTTTTAAGGTCGTGTTTCAGGTAATCTTCTTTTGAGATGATGAGGCGGTCGTATTTTTCTATGAAGTTTTTGAGGTAATTCCAGACATCCGGGTCGGGTTTTGAGATGTCTATGTGGCATCTGTAGATCCATGGCTGTGTCTTTTTGTAGAAGTTGATTAGGGGCAGGGGTTGTGGGTCGTGGATTATTACGAGGTCGTGTTTCAGGTGTGTGTAGGTTGAGAAGCGGCGGTTTATTTCCTGGTATACGTCTCTTTTTCTTGCTGATAGGTTTATTTTTTCGCCCTGTAGGGCATTGTGGAATTTTTTTGTTATTGTGAAGAAGTCTGGGGAGCCGTGGAGTATTCTCCAGCCGAAGTTTATGCCTACTTCGTTGAAGAGGAATACAAGGCTGTTTAGTATTTCTGCTACGCCGCCGCCCTGGTAGGTTGAGTTGATGCAGACGATGTTTTTTTTTGATAGTTTTTCTGATCTTGTGTGTATCTCGTTTATGATGTCTTTGCCGACTATTTTTTCGTAGGACTTGAGGTTTTTTGTCATGTGTGTATTTTGCTTTTGATGTTTAAATATTTCGGGGGATGATGATTGATTTTTAAGTCTGAGGGTTTAGTTGTTTTATTATGTGTCTTTCGGTGCAGGGCAGGGTTGTTGAAGTGAGGGATGAGGGTAAGTTTGCGGTTGTTGATTTTTTGGGGGTTACCAAGGATATTAATGTTGAGCTTGTGCATGTGCGCATGGGGGATAATGTTT
>CBDUVR010000271.1:0-1903 GCA_965370705.1 uncultured archaeon
GGGTTTTGTTGATGCTTTTTGCTGCGCTGTTTATTTTTTTGGCTAGAGGGTATGAGTCTACGCTCTGGATTAGTGTTGGGTTCAATTCCACGATTTTTTTTGCCTTGTTTTTCTGGAGGGTGCCTATGAAGTGGAGCTTTGCTGTTTTGGGCAGTGTGGGTGCAGTTTGTTTCATGTGCTGGTATGTGTTGAAGCCCAGGTCGGTTGCGCCTGCGTCAACTACTGTTGTTACCTGGTCTGGTGCTGCGTATTTTACGGCGACTACCAGTGTGGTTTTATCACCAATTTCTGTGAGTATGTTTTGTATGTTTTCTGTGATTGTCATAGAGTATCTATTGGACTGGCTATTTTAATAGTTTGCCTCATCCAGAAGGAGTGTCTTTGTTGTGAATTTATCGTCTATTATTTTTTTCAGTGCCTGCAGTGCCAGTCGTTCTGTTGCTGTGTAGTTTGCTATGATAAGGTTTATTTTCAGGTCTTTTGCTGTGGCTTTTAGCTTAACGTCTTCTGAGTTGCATAGAAATGTGTCGCATCCGCTTTTTTCTGCTGTTATAAGAATGCGCTTTCCCGGTGGCTCGCCTGCGTGCAGTGCTACTTTTTTTATCTTATTGTTGTTGTTTTTGTATGCTTCGGATGCCTCGTGGGTGAGCCAGTTTATGCGCCTCAGGAACATTTCGTATGTGCTGATTCTTGAGTTACCGTAAAGGCCGCGCTTGTTTTTTTTGTCCAGAGGCTGCAGTGATTTCAGGCCGACTGCTTTTGCAAGCACGTAGTCTGTGCCGTAGACATAAAGCGTGTCCATGGAGATGCCGATTATGTAGAGTGTGATCCGGTTGTCTTTCAGCAGTGAGAGCTTCTTTTCTTCTGAGGGTTCGTCCAGTTCTTCCAGGTTGTGCGCGATGAGCATGTCTGATTTGCTGTTGATTGCCGATTGTATTGTTTCTGTGGTTGCGTTTGTGCATAGGGCAATCTTTTTGACGTAGTCTTTCCCGCGCGTGATGATGCCCTGATTTTGTTTGCGCGGTGCGGTTTTGGTATCATAGAATCCATCGAGGAATCGCCTGAGGCTCGAGAGGCGCGGCATGTTAGTATATTTGTTGGCGCAGTTAATATAATTTTATAGTCAAAGCCATAACTTATTGGACTAATAGTGAAGTTTTTTAGTTATTGTGCTAAATCAATATACGGGTTTCCATGTTACTTTTATTGACTTATCTTCTGTGACATTCCACCTTTCTCTTTTTGCCGATAGCACTCCTTGTTCTTCCAAGTATTTTGTTAATATCTCTTTTTGACCTTCAAGATTAAGCTGGTCTATGTGTAATTCTTTTATATCTTCTCTCTCGCTATTAATTTCAAGTGAGTCTGCCATCGATAATAAATGACTGAACCGATCCATTCTTGGGACCACTACGACTTCATATCCTCGCGATGATACACGATTGTACCTAGGTACAGTGCCAACCTCTCTAATGTACATTTTTTCAATTTCACTTCGCGAGCCTTTTTTGGGTGTAAGTTCGTCTAGTTTTATTTCATAGTCTTCGATTTGTTTTAAGATGACTGGTTCTCTGATTTCTCTATTTATATCTGGGTCTGCCCTACCATCCCTTAAAGCTATTTGTGTCTCGTTGTCTGAACAATCCAGAGCATAACAAATAACAACAAAGCCTTCCTCGTACGCTACTCCACCGTATTCTCGCCTATCTTTTCCTTCCCTATATTTGCGGAATAGTTTATTATCCGTCTTTGCATCACCAGCGATTGCATATTCATAGAAGTCGTCTATAACTCTTTGGATGCCATTATCGCTTCTGCATTTCAATGGAAATTCATGTATGATTTCTAATTTCTTTAAGTCATCATTTTTCATAATATCGCCTGTGGATTTATTGTGGCAAAG
>CBDUVR010000272.1:0-1889 GCA_965370705.1 uncultured archaeon
GTTAAGATATTTAAGGTGAATCTCAACAAGTCGTCGCAGGATGACCTTGACGAGTGGTGGAAGACTCACGATGCGTTTGACCTTATGGTGAAAAAGTGAAAGTGATCTTATGATCATATTTTTGATATCACTTGCTGTTACGTTTGTTGCAACGATGCTTGTTGTTCCGAAGACGATTGTGTTTTTGCGGAATGTTTCTGTTGTTGGCAAGGACATACAGAAGAAGGGCTGCCCTGAAGTCCCGGAGATGGGGGGGCTTCCTGTATTGATTGGTTTTCTTGCAGGCATGCTTCTTTATACAGCCACGAATACGTTTTATTTCAGGAATGAGGCGTATATCAGTTTGCTTGCGGCGATGCTGACTGTGACTTTGATAACGCTTATCGGTATGCTTGATGACCTTACGGCTCTTTTGAAGCCTGATTTTTCGGGGCTTGACCGCAGGGATCATAAGTCGGTTAAGAGGGTTGGGTTTAAGCAGCGCCATAAGTTTTTGCTGCCGCTTCCTGCTGCTGTGCCGCTTATGGCTGTGCAGTCAGGGGTGTCTGTGGTGTCTATTCCTTTTGTTGGGCCAACTGATATAGGTATTTTGTACCCGCTGCTTGTCATTCCCTTGGCTGTGTTTGGCGCGTCTAACGCAACAAATATGCTTGCGGGGATGAATGGTCTTGAGGCAGGGCTTGGGGCTGTTTTGATCAGTGCTCTTGGGCTGTACGCGTATGTGCAGACCGGGAGTTCGATTGCTGCCGCGGTTGCGTTTATGTTTGTGGCTGCGCTTTTTGCGTTTCTTGTGTTTAACTGGTGTCCTGCCAAGTTGTTTTCCGGCGACAGTCTGACTTATGCCATAGGTGCTGTTGCGGCGACTGTGGCGATTCTTGGCAATATTGAGAAGTTTGCTCTTTTCTGTTTTATTCCATGGTTTGTGGAGTTTGCGCTTAAGATGAGGTCAGGGTTCAAGGCAGAGAGTTTCGGGGTTCTTTCGAAAGACGGGACGCTCAGGGCGCCGGGTAAGAAGATATATTCATTGACGCATGTTGTGATGAAGATGGGGAATTATAGGGAGCCGAAAGTGTCTTTGATTATTATTATGTTTGAAATAATAATATGTCTTTTAGGGTTTGTGCTGTTTTTGTGAGTTGTGGCTTCTTGTTACTGTTATCCTGCTCTCTTGATTGCCAGTTCAGGTGGTATTAGTATTGTTGTTGCAGCGTAGCCTTCTTTTCTGAATACTCTTATCTTTTGTGCATCTTCCGGGTGTTTTAGATTTCCTTCTTTTGTGAAGAATAGTTCAAATGCGTAGTCTGGCTGCATTCTTTCGTAGTTGTCGATTATGATGTAGTCGATGTTTTTTTCGCGAATGGTGCTTATGAGTTGCTTTTGTTCCGGGGGGTAGCCGACTGTTTTTCTGTAGCTGTACCACTGGTGGCCTGGTTCGCTTGCTGTCATGAGCACTGCGTCTTTATTTGTGTTTTGCTGAATCCATTGTCCTGCTTCCTGGAGCGACGGGTAACCGAGGGCATGGATTTGCTGGTAGCGCGGGAGGACGGCTGTGTAGCCGGTATATATGATGTATGTGAGCATTATTGCAGGGAGTATGAGTGATGCTTGGCCTGTGAGCTTCAGGTCACGTTCTGTTAGTTTTGCGATTATTTTGAAGGCGCCGAGGGCGGCAAGAATTGCTAATGGCGGCGCCAGTGTGTTAATTAGCCGCAGGTCTTTTAGTACCTGGATTGAGAAGTAAGCTAAAGGGACGATTATCCATATCAGCATAAATATTGCGAATTTGTCTTTTTTGTATAGTGTCCAGACGATTCCGAGTATTGCAAGTGTGAAACCGAGCCATGTGAGGTATTGCGGCGCCTGTGTAAGGTATGTGTGCCATGCGCCTG
>CBDUVR010000273.1:0-1881 GCA_965370705.1 uncultured archaeon
GGGACTACTACTGGGCAGGACCGGGCACACCTTCGCACAATGCGAGAACAATGTACAATTCCAGTGATGCAACCCCGCCAAATGAAAGAGGCCTGTTCACAATGCTGATGTCCAATCTCTCAAGCTACGATACCGTAATAATCGAAGCTGAGAACTCCTTTGACATAGACGCAACAGATAAAGCAGCATTGAAAAATTTCGTAGACAGCGGCGGAATACTCATAGACATAAAAGACAAAAAAAAGGCCCAGATGATAAATCACTTCCCCGGAATACCTGACGGAGATGCGGCTGACAACTCAGACGAGACCGGAACCATGATTAAAAAAGACATATTACTTGTCGGAAGGGATATTGGCGAAACCGTAACTTTTGAATCACACAAATTCAGATTTAGTATCTCTGATGTCGACAAAGCCATTGTTGAAAGTGATGGACATTCTGGAACATGCGTGGTGTGCCTGTGGTATTATGGCAACGGAAAAATATACTATCTGCCTGACGGCAGTGACGACAGCGGGGACCCAATTGATGGCATGGATATGGACGGCATTGAACTTGTGTTTGGCAGTAATGAGACGACACAAGCTGAAAACATTGTACCTGTAAAACGATTCATACTGGTGAGGAACGGCCAGGATATTCAAAGAGGCATAATGACGCTTTACATATATAAATAAGGACAATGATTAAGATGAATCAAAAAAAAGGAATGATATTTACAATGGATGCCTTGATGGCAATATCACTACTACTCATTGCTACAGGTATCGTATTCTCGCAGGGCGCACCAAGATTGTCTATGCGATATTCATCTGAACAGGCGAATACCCTATCTGAAGATTCTATAAAAATAATATCAAACATTGAATTTAGCTGCGTAAACGAAACACTTAGAAACAACATAATATCTGACACAAATGTAAGCACAGGCGATCTTGACAAAGACCTGGTGTATGTTATCGGGCAGTTATGGGCTGAGAACTCGGCTGATTCAATGAGCTATGCCAGGCAACTTACACAGATATACGTTGGTGAATTAATTCCAGAGGGTTATAACTATGGCTTATATGTTAATGACCGGGAAATATATTCTGATCCAAAAGGAGAGTACAGCGTGCTTTCTGCATCAAGGCGCATGATATCCGGGATTCATGAAGGCATGCCCACTAAAGGGACGTCGACAAGGATATCAATAAGCAACATACTCTCAAAAGATACGGCAAAATTCATATATTTCGGTGGCTTTGTAGGCGAAGGGAATATCACGAAAATAGTTACACTTCCGGAGGTAATCGGTAAGGTAACTAATGTCTATATTGAAATGGATGCCGGGAGCAATTTCACGATGAGCGTAAATGGCAATTATGCCGGAACATATGCCAGAGGTTCTGCAATTCCGATGTATTCAGACAACTGGACTATGAATTCAACGTATTATTCATTATTTAATGCAAACGAAAATACAATCCAGATAAATTTCACTGATATGCAAAATAGTTATATTGGCGGGGGCTATATTAAAATTGAATATAATACCTCGCAGATGGACACAACCATGATAAACCTACAAAACGGCAATGTATCTGAAAGATACGACTTTCCAGGCATCAATGGTTTCATAAACCTATATTCATCGTTCTATGTGCCGGGAATTTTGAATAGTATGCGTGCCCATTTGCATCTTGATATCCCTTACACAACATACCTTTACATTGGAAAAACAAAAGTGTATCAAAACCGCACAAATGAGACACAATACATTGATATAAATAATACAGTACTATCATCAATGCTGAATTATGGAGCAATGAGTGAAAATACAATTCCTATTCGTCTTGGAATAAAGAACATTACAGGAATGAGTGAAGGCAGTGATGT
>CBDUVR010000274.1:0-1858 GCA_965370705.1 uncultured archaeon
AAAAAAGACATAAGGCACCTGTCAAAAGAAATGAACCTGAAAACGTGGGACGAACCATCCTTTGCATGCCTTGCAACAAGAATAAGTGAAGGCGAAGAAATAACAGAAGAAAAACTCAAAAAAATCGAAAAAGCTGAGAACATTATAAGAAATTTGGGAATAAAAGATGTACATGTAAGATACAAAGACAACGTAGCAAAAATCGAAACAGAAAAAAAATACGTTCAAATAATCAACAGCAACCAAGGAAAAATAACACAGCAATTCAAAAAACTCCGCTTCAGTGAAGTAAAATGGTAGAAAAACTCCTAAAAGACTACAAATCAGGCAAAATCACAACAAACGAAGTCCTTGACAAACTAAAATCCATGCCCTACGAAGATCTGGACTTCGCAAAAATAGACACCCACAGAACCCTAAGAAAAGGATTCCCCGAAGTCATATACTGCAGGGGCAAAACCACCGTGCAAATGCTCAAAATCCTGGAAGCAATGTCAAAACACAACCACAACATCCTCGCGACAAGAGCAGACAAAAAAACATACAATGCAGTAAAAAAACATTACAGCGCCGCAAAATACAATGAATCAGCAAAAACCATAGTAATAAAAAAAGAAACCTCAAAACCAAAAAAAGGTAAGATACTAATCCTCACAGCCGGCACATCTGACATGCCTGTAGCAGAAGAAGCATTTGTAACAGCAGAACTAATGGGCAGCAAAGTAGAAAAAGTATATGACATAGGAGTGGCAGGCATCCACCGCCTGCTCGACAGCAAAGAAAAGATTTTCAATGCGAATGTCATAATAGTAGTTGCCGGCATGGAAGGCGCCCTTGCAAGCATAGTAGGCGGCCTCGCATCAGCGCCGGTAATAGCAGTACCGACAAGCGTAGGCTATGGCGCAAGCTTCAAAGGCATCGCCCCCCTCCTCACCATGCTCAACAGCTGCTCACCCGGCGTTGTAGTAGTCAACATAGACAACGGCTTCGGCGCCGGCTATTTTGCATCAATAATAAACAGGTAACGAACATGAAAACAGCATACTTCGATTGTTTTTCAGGCATCAGCGGCGACATGCTCTTAGGCGCACTGATAGACTTGGGTCTCAGCATAGACGACCTCAAAAAAGAACTTAAAAAACTAAACATCACAGGCTGGGAAATAACAGCAAAAAAACAGAAAAAGAACCACATCACAGCCACAAAAGTAGACATCACAGTAAAACAAAAGCAAAACCATCGCCATCTGAACGATATTTACCGGATAATTGACGAGAGCAAATTAAATTCAGACATAAAAGAATCTTCAAAAAAAATATTCTTAAATTTGGCCAAAGCAGAAAGCAAAGTCCACAACAGTGACATAAACAGCGTCCACTTCCATGAAGTAGGCGCCACAGACTCAATACTTGACATAGTAGGAACATTAATCGCCCTCAAAAAACTAAACATAGAAAAAATCTACACATCCCCTCTGCCTCTTGGCGCCGGCTTTGTAAAATGCGCACACGGCACGATACCAATACCTGCCCCAGCGACAGTGGAACTCTTAAAAGGCATCCCTGTTTACTCAGCAGACATAAAAGGCGAACTAGTAACCCCCACAGGCGCCGCAATCATCACAGCAATAACCGCCCAATTCTCAGGAATGCCGGAAATGCAGATAGAAAAAATAGGATACGGCGCAGGCACCTCTGATTTCGACCACCCAAATCTCCTGAGAATCTTCATGGGCAATGCAAAAGAAAACTACGCACAAGACATAGTAAACATAATCGAAACCAACATAGACGACATGAACCCCGAATATTACAGTCACATAACAGAAAAACTGTTCGCAAATGGCGCCCTCGACGTA
>CBDUVR010000275.1:0-1835 GCA_965370705.1 uncultured archaeon
CAAACTATGCTTTCTGTCTCTTCTCATATCAATCAACCCTTCTTTCGCACAACACCTGCGCTCGACGTATCCTCATCAACATCAGCATCGCCCTTGTACTCAATTCTACCCGCGCTCGACGCATCAGCCTTAAGCTTCTTCAAAGCATAAACCTGCACAAGCCCCGCGCTGCTTGCACTCGCACGGACATCATCAGCCACAAGCCCGAAAGCATATATCTTCCCTGCACTGGACGCATCTGCATAAACATTATCCGCCTCACCCGAAACAGTAATAACGCCGCTGCTGCCAGCATCGAGAGTAACATCCACTGCCTCAACCTCAACATCAATATTCCCTGCTGAACTGGACACAATCTTAATCTCTTCCCCCTCTATCCTTGAATTGCCAACAATTTTCCCTGCCGACGTCGCACCCAGGCTCTCTATGTCCTGGAAACTGACATATACATTCACAGGCTTCAGGTTTCTCACGCATGAACTAATATAAACCTCAAGCTCTCCATTCCTTGCCTCAGTCTTTACAAGACCAATAATATTATCCTCTGCCTCCACCCTTGCCTCAGGCTCAGCCCCGCGCTCAAGATAAACATTCACACCACTCGCGACAGAGACATCCCTGAACTCAACAAGCTGCCTCACATCAGTTGTCACATTCCCGGAACCAGTTACACAATCAATTCCAAAAGGAAAGAAATTACCGCCAAAGCCCCCGATAATTCCTGCGCCGACCTGCCCGGCCCCGTAAAAGACAAGGAGCAAAAGCGTCAAAGCAAGAACAGCAAACCCAGCGTCCCCTCTTTTGTATATGATGGCAACCCCGGCAATAACAAGACCCAGGGGCCAGTAATCACCGAAATACTGCCAGAACGAAAAATCAACAAGGCCCGCATTATTGAGAATCAAAAACAGCCCGGCTGCAACAAGAAAAACTCCAAAAAAACCGGATGCTCTGCCTTTACGCATATTACCGCCTCAAAAGAATATATAGCCCCACTCCAATCAAAATAAAAGGCCACACATAATCAAACGTGAACCATGAAAAGAACTTCTGCAGGATAAACACAACCCCAAGAACAACAAGCGCCACACCAAAAAGAAAACCCCCGTCAACACTGCTCTTCTCATCCGTCAAAGCAGCAGTCTCCTTATCAGACTCCGGGATTATGATTGACGCAATAATATAAAAAAGTATAAACTCCCCGGGTCTTGCAAGAAACAAAACAACCCCGATAATCCTAAGAATCACAGGATCAATATTCAGATAACCGGCAAGCCCTCCGAAAACACCCGAGATGATCTTATCATCCTTTGACCTGTAAAGGCTGCGCCTCTTCTCCTCTTTCCTGCCGCCTTCCTTCTTCAAAGAGCTTTTTTTACCCTCTTTTTGCGCCATAAGCCTCAGACACAACTTGACGTTGTGATTTTATAAGTTTAGCGGCATAGACAGACATAACCATACGAACTTCATGCCGCTCTTGAATAGTGTATGTATTACGCATATAATACAAATTATCGCAATTAGAAGTATAATACCAATTAATGCACTTAAAAGCAGGTATCAATCCTTCTGAATACGGCAACCGGGAATCGAACCCGGGACTCAAGCTTGGGAAGCTCGTATCATACCCCTAGACCATTGCCGTATCATATAAACAGAGAGCAGACATTCAAATATAAGCCAAAATACATTAAATACTTTGCGCATTCTGCATAAAAAATCATGAGAATTCATATGCAATCTATGCAATTTTCAGGCTTTTTTATTGTTAGTGCATACTTTATACACAATAAAAAATAACATAAACTTATAAAAAAAAGGCTGTAATAATCACA
>CBDUVR010000276.1:0-1829 GCA_965370705.1 uncultured archaeon
GCCAGTATGCAGGGGGGCTGTGTGTTGCGCGCCAGAAGCCGTGCATGCCTGCGAGGGTGAATGCTGTGTTGAAGTTTGTGACTCGTGTTGAGCGGAATGCTGAAATATCGTCTTCGGTTATTGTGTCTATTTGTGCGGTTGGGGATTGGATGAGCCAGTATGAGTTTATGAGCAGGAGGATGGCTATTACTTTTATCACGGGGATTACGTGGATTTTGCGCGGCTTCAGCGCGATTATGACTGCGAAGATGAGAAGCGTGAGGAAGAGGTTGTGGAGGTTGAGGATGCCTGTTAGGGCTATCATTAATGCGGTTAGGATTGTGTTTTTTTTGGTTGGGTTTTTTGCGAATTTGAGGATGATTATTACTGCCAGCGGGGTTATTGAGTATGCCAAAAGCAGGTTGATGTGCCCTGCAAGGAAGCGCTCATAGACGAAGGGGTTTATGGCGTAGAGGAATGCGCCGAAGTATTTCGCGGGGATGAGGGCATACATTGCCGTGAACGAGAGGAAGATGATTTTTATCACTTTCTGCGGGCGTTGCCGGCAGGATCAATGATTGCGGATTCTATTTTGTAAGTTCCATGAGGACTCTTTTGATCTCAATAAAATCGAATCCTAAAACTTTGGCAACTGATGCTATGTCTTCATTAGATATGTTCTCTACAACTGATTTGGCTTCTGTCTTTTCATAAAATGTGAACAGGGTCTCTTTTAGGGATGAGATGGTTTCGTCTGAGTAGAAGAGCAATGCAAACAGGTCTGATATGTCTTTTATTCTTTTGTGGTCTTTGTCTCTTTTGGGGAGGGAGTTGAGTTTTGTGGCTATGAGCAAGGCAGGGGAGGGAAGTATCACATCTGTTTTGAATATTTTTTTGTTTTTCCTTAATCTCTTATTTTCAAATGCATGCCTTAATAATGGCTCATCTATGGGCACAAAGCCGAATGTCGCAGAGAATTCCGGGTGGATCGTGTCTACGATCGGGTCTATGTAGAGGGGAAACAGGGATGGGGAAAAAAGTTTTTTGGATTCTTCCAATGTCAGTTCTTTTTCTGTTTCTGTGTGGTAGTTTTTGAATAGTCTTGAGCCCTGCCATTCAAATCCTTCGCCTTCAAGATGCCGGGCCATTTTTGAGAACGGGCTGTCTTTTAGCTGGTCTTTGTCCCATGTTATGTCTATGTGAAATCCGAGGTCTATGTCGCGTGAGCCGGAATAGTTACGGCCTCTGGCTTTTTTGAAGTTGTTGTTTATGTGAAGATAGACTGCCCAGCCGCCAAGCAATACAATGTCTGGGTATGTCCGGATTATCTTTTCGAGGTATCTTTCTGATATCTCTGTTTCGTATCTTTCATAATGCATTTTTTTCTACCTTTGTTATGAGCATTTCTGCTGCTTCTTTGCAGACGCTGCCTTCTTTCAGGAGGTCGAGGATCAGCTGGGGCAGGGATACGATGGTCAATCCCTGCTTTTTTGATGTGTTGTAGAGTACGTGGTCGTCGGCTATCAATACGCGGACGTTTCCTTTTCCTACAAGGCCGTTTTTTGTGAGGAGCCTGTGCCATTCTTCGAGGTCTTTTTCTTTTATGTAGAAGTCTGTCCTTGAGGGGAAGAGGTAGTTGTGTATGAGGTTTTCTGCTCTGTATGTGGTGAGGGCGTATTCGAGTCTTGTTTTTTTGAGCAGTTTTTCGGGGTCTTTTAGCATGTATTCTCTTTTTTTGGGGTCTGTGTGGATGGCCTGCCAGTGGTTTAGCAGTTTTTTTATGCCTGTGACTTTAGTGCCTTCTATGAGGTTCTCTTTTTGGAGTTGTTTTATGTACTGGTGTGTCCAGG
>CBDUVR010000277.1:0-1821 GCA_965370705.1 uncultured archaeon
CAACTTTCAGGACAGCGCCAATAAGATGCTCCATTGACTTTCTGGATTCAACTCTCTCCTCTTTCATTTCCTTAAAGATTTTCTCCATGTTTTGAGCGATCATCCCATACTTTGCGTCAACCACATCAAACCTGTTAATAGTATCCTCGTGAAAAGCTTTCAAATTGACAGACAAATCAGTGTGTATTCTATCTAATTTACCGGACACCTTCTCATTCCCCGTCCTTATCTCTCCTCTTATTTCCTTCGACAGTTTTTCATTCCCTTCCCTTACTATACTTACTGTCTGATCCTGTTTATCCAGCATCTGGTCTTGTTTATCCAGCATCTGATCTTGTTTATCCAGCATCTGATCTTGTTTATCCAGCATCTGATCCTGCTTCCCAAGCGTCTGTTTTTGCAGATCAATAGTTGTGTCCTGTTTGCCGAGCATTGAGACCCCGGCACCTGCAATTTTTGCCAACTGTGACGTCGAAAAACTCCTTGAAAAAGATTCAATCATCCTTATATCCCCATCATAATCAGAGACAGAAACATCACTGACCCTCGCATTCGGCGGAAACTCTTTCCTTGCTGAAGCAATAAACTTCTCAACTTTCCCGCCTTCACCGCCTGCAAGCGCCACAACCTGCTGCCTTCCTGCTTTTACTTTGTTTTTTGCACTAAAGTAGGGAACCAAAAAATCATCTGCCAAATCCATAAGAAACAGTCTGTAACCTACATTATGCACTTTTTCTCCTTCAATTACAAGTTTCTTTTTAATAGTTACTGTTTTCATAATTATCAAATATATTTGTCTATATTTATAAAACAAGTAGTTTTCGCTCAACAACCCCGGAGCATACTGCTTATAAACTTAGAGGCTTACAAGCCACCCTCCAGTCGCCACTAGCCATTCTCCCAAAAAACCGGGAATATTAGAATCATTAGCAGACTGAACTCCATACATCTTCGAAATTTCCACTGAGAATATTGTGCTTATCATTTTCTGATAAGCCTTCTGCATTTGCTACAGATTTAATTTGTTCTTCAGGATTTGCCCAGGGCATATCAGAGCCATATAATATCTTTTTTGGGTGTGACATTAATATTTCCTCTATAGATGTCCCTTTTCTCTTGTATAGAAGTTTAAAAAGCCTGTGAGTTGATGCAGATGTGTCAATAAACAGGTTATCATATTCTCCAAGAGCATCAAGAATCCTCTCGTTCGCATTTGCAAGATGAGCCACCTGCACCTTGGCATTATCGTATTTTTCGACTTTATCCAATAATAATTCCGGTTTCTTAGCGCAGGAATTCGGAAGATGAAGCACAAGACACATCTTGTGCTCGTTTAAGTATTCAAAAATATTATCTCCCGGCACACCCCCGTAAAGACCGTAATATTTTATTGCATGAGGAGGATTCCCTGAAGAATCACAATATCTTTCAATCTGTGAAATCTCATCTTCCGAGGATATGAACGGTATGAACACAACTCTCTCGTCCCATACATTCGAAAGATAATCATTTTCATTGTGATAGTTGATAGGATGTTCTTTAACAGAGTATTCTGAAGAGCCCCATGCTCTTTTGAACATGCCTATACGCTCATCGCTATATTTATCAAATACTTCTTCCGGTTCAGGCGAACAGAAGACAACACCTCGCCTGATATCAAAGTGATCAAAACAATCAAGAATATCTCGCAATGATGAGTCAATCTTTGGTTCCTGCCTCAAAGCGCTCATATCTTCTGAATTTTTGCCCCAGTGAAGATGAGCATCATAAATCTCTGTCAACACATCACGTCCTCCCAAACCTCTTCTCAATTTCCTTAAA
>CBDUVR010000278.1:0-1820 GCA_965370705.1 uncultured archaeon
AAGGCGACAAAGTTCTCCTGAAAGTAAACCTCCTGAAAGCAAGAAAGCCCGAAGATGCCCTGACAACCCATCCCGCGATAGTCAAAGCAGTATCAGAACAAATACTCGACCTCGGCGCAACCCCTATAGTCGGCGACACCCAGAACACCCAGACGGACAAAGGCTTAAGCAGTCTGGAAGTTTCCGGCATAAAATCAGTCTGCGACCAGCTAAAAATAAGAGCCTTAGACTTCAAAGACCGCGGCTTCAAACAAGTCAAAGTCCCCAAAGCAACCCGCATGAGAAAAATATGGCTCGCAAAAGACATACTTGATGCAGACATCATAATATCCCTCCCGAAAATGAAAACCCATGTCCTGACAGGCTACACCGGCGCAGTCAAAAACTTCTTCGGCTGCATCCCCTTCGGCGAAAGAATGAAAGCCCACGTACTTGGCAAAGACGAGCTCTTCTCAGAAGTCCTGTCAGACATCTACTCAGCCATAAAGCCCTCTTTTTGCATAATGGACGGCATAACCGGCATGGAAGGCGACGGGCCGTCATACGGCGACATAAGAAACTTCAACCTTATCGCAGCCTCTCCCGACTGCGTATCACTTGATGCAGTATGCTCAAATCTCATGGGTTTTAAGCAGATAAACACAGTCAAAGTTGCAGAAAAAAGAGCCCTTGGAACCGCAGATTTAAGCAAAATACAAATCATCGGCGACAAAATAAAGCCGTTCACAATAAAAATGCCCAACCAGAACATAAAAAAATCACAAAGCCTTGCATCCTTCATCCCCGGACCCATAAAAAATTACCTTGCAAAAACACTATTAAAATTCGAGCCAAGAGTAGATGAATCAAAATGCAAAAAATGCGGCGTCTGCGCAAAAGCATGCCCTGCGCACGCGATAACCATGAACCCATACCCTGTATTTGACAGAAACAAATGCATCAAATGCTTCTGCTGCCATGAGCTATGCCCCGAAGGCGCAATATACACCCACAAATCATGGCTTGCAAAACACTGGAGATAAGCATGAAACAAAACAACTCATATCCTGCTTAATATCTCTCTTATATCCTCTCTTTTGTATCTCTCAATCAGTCCTTTTTTAAACACGCCATTGACATCTTTTCTGTTCATAAAACCACCTCCTTAAGATTAAGAAATAGATTCTTCTGGCGCCTTATAAATCATTCTCATACACATCATGCCGACATCCTAAAGTAGCATTGTGATTTCGGATGCGACAAAGCCATACACACAATAATCCTGGCTTTGGCTGCATGCCGATAAAATCAGCCATATATCCTCTCAAACTCAGAAACAAACATCCCCGCAATCTCCCTGTCATGAATAATCAGAACATTCTCATCATTCTTGGTATCCCCTGCCTTGGTAGGATTAAAAGACCCGCTAACAACAATCTCCCCATCAACAATAAACACCTTATGATGCATATTCTTAGGGTTGCTATCCCACTTCACAGAAATATTATTCAAAAAAAGCTTCTCATACTCACACCACTTGCTTCTCTGGAACTTCTCAAAAACCCCGCGCACCAAAACCCCCCTTTCATGCGCATCAACAATCGCATCCCCGATCCCGTCATGCGTAAACGTAAAACACATAAAATCAATAGATTCCTGAGCCTCCGAAAGAACCTCCATAACATGCTCTGCACATCCGTCCTCCGGGCAGAAATAATTCTCAAATTTGACATCATTCACATAAACAACCGGATACCTCACCGCATCCCCTCCGCCGAACACACCACCCTCAAGCTCAGAAAACTCATCCTCATAATTAGAAGCAATATACTTGGAATAAA
>CBDUVR010000279.1:0-1819 GCA_965370705.1 uncultured archaeon
TTGTGCTGCTGTATTACGTAGATTGGTTCTTGCGCATTTTGGTGTTGTTTTTGTTGCATGATGTTTAGTTGGTTTTTTATTTTTTAATGTCTATTTGATAGGTATGGTGACTGGATGAATAAGTTTGAGTGTGAGTATGATTCTTTGATTGATGAGTATCTTGGCGGCGTCGATAAGGTTGTGGAGACGCATATGTCTTGGGTGTTTTTGGGCAAACATGAGGCTGTTAAAGTGTTCAAGCCGATTGATGTTGGTTTTGTGGATATGAGGCCTCTTGAGAAAAGGAAAGCATCTGCTGTAAAAACGGCAGAAGTTGATAAGGTATATTCAGCGGATCTTAATACGCGGGTCGTTAGTGTTGTTTTATTGCATGGGAAATATTCGGTTGTTGAGGGCGCGGTCGATGAATCTGAACTTAGCGGGAGTGGGGAGGTTAAGGATTATGTAATTGTTATGAGGCGGTTTGGGGCGCCGAATGAGTTGAGGGAATTTTACAGGCGCGGAGAGTTTCGGTGCGAGTATGGTGTGCAGATAGGGGAGCTTCTTGCAGATGCTCACAGAAAAGCAAACAGGAGTGATGAGATTTCAAGAATCGGATTTGATGCGATCCAGGGAAATTTTGATGAGGCGTTTGGAATTGTGAAGAGTTATATTGGTGTCTCTATTAGTGGGGATGATTATAAACTGATATTCAGGTGTTATTGTAAGTTTGCTGAGATGATGAGAGAGTATCTTGAGACCAGGAGGGATTCTGGATATATCAGGCAGTGTCATGGGGATGCGCATTCAGGGAATATGTTTGTTGAAGACGGGAAGGTTAAGATTTTTGACTGCATTGGCTTTAAGGATGAGTTTAGTTATATGGATGTGGTTTCGGATCTTGCGTTCGCGTGCATGGATGCTATTTTTTACGGGCGGAAAGATATTGCAGACATTATCAGGAATACGTATGTAGAGAAGACAAAAGATTATGAGGGTGTTGAAAAGCTTCTTGATTTCTATGTTGCGTACAGGGCATTTGTGAGAGGTGAAGTGACTACAATGGCTGCTCTTGGGTGGAGGGGACATGAGAAGGAGAAACTGCTTAAGAAGGCGCGTAAATATTTTGGAATATCCAAAGAGTATGCGTTGAAGTGTGCTGAGTTCAAAAGTCGTGCAAAGCTGTTTCTTGTTGCAGGGTATGTGGCGTCGGGCAAAACTACTGTTTCTCGTGAGCTTGCGGGTGCTACCGGTGGATGTGTTGTGCGGACTGATGATATTCGCAGGGAGATTTTCCCGCGCGTGTTTGATTATAGTAAGACTGGCCCGGACAGGCCGGTGTCTGCAAAGAAGATAAGGCAGTGGATTGATGCGAATAATAAGGATGAAATTGATTTTCAGGAGGTTTTGAATCCGCTGATGGTATTGGATGATGATGCGTATCGGCAGATTGTTGATGAATACAGGCATATGATCAGGAAACAGATGGATAAGGTTTATGATGCGGGTTTTGAGAGGCTGGATGAGTGTCTTTTGCGTGGGAGAGATGTTGTTTTTGATGCTACTTTTTCAAAGAGGGTGATGCGCAGGAGGGCGTATGATATTGCGCGCAGGCGCAGTGTGTGTAATGTTTATGTTGTGCAGGTGATGTGCGGTGCGGATGCGGTTAAGGAGCGGCTTTCTGCAAGGACGGGAGGGATGTCTAATGCGCGGCAGGTTGAGATATATAATATTGTTAAAAGTGAGTTTGATGAGAGCCGGATTGAGCTTGATAAGCCGGAAGGTGTCAATATCCGGCGGATTGTGTATCATTCGGATACCGGTGAGATTGAGGTGTTCG
>CBDUVR010000280.1:0-1819 GCA_965370705.1 uncultured archaeon
TCCTCGGCTACCTTGACTTCAAAGTCTTCGCAACCTACCAGAAAGAAGTAGAGATTATGTCAAGAATAAACCCTGTCCAGCAAAAACTCCTCACCAACCAGCAGGAGATTCTGGAGCGCCTCAAAAAACTGGAAAAGAATCATTCATCACCCACTGCATGCAACCATAATTAAACCTCACTTCAATTTTAGTCCAACTATTATTAAACTCCACTTCAGTTTTAGTATACTTTATATACTAACGCATACAATAATAGCACATGTACATAGAACGTGAAATAAAAAATAAATTCATGAAAGTACAGGATATATCTCCAATAGTGGCCTTGGTTGGCGTAAGGCAGGGAGGAAAGACAACATTTCTCAAAGAGCAGATGAAATCACAGAATGCATCTTACGTCCTCTTTGATGATCCCGATGCCCGCGAACTTTTTGAACAAGACATCAAAAAATTTGAAAACCAATACATTGAAGGATACGAACTAACTGTACTGGACGAGGTTCAATATTGCAAAGATGCAGGAAGAAAACTAAAATATCTCGCAGAAAGAGAAAGAAAACTGTGGGTCACTTCATCCTCAGAGACAATACTTGGAAAAGAAATATTATCCTATCTCGTTGGCCGGGTCTCCATTATCAGATTATATCCATTCTCCTTGGCAGAGTTCCTGTCTGCTCATGGTCAAAAAGAACTGACATCTGCAATTCTAATACGAAACATATGGGAGCACATGACATACGGCGGATACCCTAAAGTTGTTACCACATCCGATTTTGAAACAAAAAAAATCATTCTTAAAGACCTCTGCGACACAATGATTCTAAAAGATGTGGCCCAGACATTTTCAATAGATGATATAAGAACTCTCGAAGAATTCACAAGATACCTTGCGATTAACATGGGCTGCTTATTATCTTATGACAAACTATCAAATGACATGTCTCTTTCATTTCAGACAGTAAAGAAATACCTTGATGCAATGGAAAAAAGCTACATAATCGCAAGAGTGCCGCCATTCTGCACAAACAAATCAAAAGAAATTACAAAACAGCCAAAGCTTTATTTTATCGATACAGGACTAAGAAACATTATTGCAAAAGACTTTCAAAACGAACCATCAGGCACTCTTTTTGAAAACTATGTATTCACAGAACTTCTGAAACTCGGCTACTCTCCAAAGTATTGGCGCACAAAATCAAAAGCCGAAGTAGACTTCATAATAGAAACCAAAACAGGCATAACTCCGATAGAAATAAAAATAAACAAATCCCCCGGAAAAGTAGAGCGGAGCCTGCGCTCATTTATAGAAGCATACAACCCCAAACGCGCACTCATTGTTACCTACAAAGGCCAAAAAGGAACAATGACTATCGGCGGCTGTAATATCACATTCACAGATGCGCACGAGATGAAAAAACTATTGTCATAACATGGCTAGGGCAAATAATCATACAACATTTAAAATTACTATAAAAATATACACACATGACACCAAAAGACAAATTCAAAACCTACATAACCTCCCTTGCGCCGGCCGACAAAATAGCCATCCTCCACCACACAGACGCAGACGGCATCACAGCAGGAATAATAACCAAAAAATCCATAAAAAAAATAACAGGCATAACCGTCAACACCCACTTCCACCAAAAACAGGGAAAAATAACAATAACAAAAGAAACCAGAGACTACATAAAATCAAACAATATCAACAGGCTAATAATAGTCGACATGGCAATAGACCACGACCCCCAATCAGTAAAGCAACTCGAAAAACATGCAAAACTCCTTCTGATAGACCACCACGAGAAAACCCACG
>CBDUVR010000281.1:0-1818 GCA_965370705.1 uncultured archaeon
CGCTTGCCATTACCTTGCCTGTCTTTGCTCCCGGAAGCCCGAGGTTTTTTATTATTTTTTTTGCTTTTGTCATGTAATATGTGTTGATTGTAATTGTTTTTTTTGTTGAAGGAAAATATATGACTGCGCCATTTTCCGCGACTACGCAGCGCCATCCTGTGAATTTTTTGCACATTTTTTTTACATAATGAATGTCTCTTCCTGTTGTAAGTATTAAATCAATGTTGAGTTTTTTCATATTTCTCAACAGGTCCCGGTCAATGTCTGTTTCGTTAAATTCATCACAAGGCCGTTTATCTGTGATTGTCCGCCCATAATCTGTTATTATTGCCCTGATGTCTGTGGTGTCAATGTGCTCTATGCGGTGCAGTTCGTCTTTTTCTTTTTTTACTTTGTTGTACAGAATAAGGTGTTTTTCTATGCCTCTTTCGATTTTGAAGTTGTTTTCAACCATTTCCAATGATTTTTTGGACATTTTCTTTTGCAGTTTGCTGTTTTTTAGGATTTTTGTTATTTGTTTTGATGTTGCATTAATATCTTCAACATCAACCAAATAACCATTTATGTTATCTTTTATCTGTATGGGGATTCCACCGGTCTTTGTGCCGACAACAGGTTTTCCGCATGCCATGGCTTCTGTTATCGACAGGCCAAAACCCTCGTTTTTCGAGCAGAGAGCCACAAGGTCTGAGGTATTATAAAGTTCAAGAAGGCTCTGGTTGTCTATGTCTCCTGTAAATATTATATCTTTTTCAAGCTTGAGGTTTTTTATCAGCTGCAGTATTTGTTTTATGTATTCTCTTTGTTCCGGGATTTTGTTGCTCATTGACTTGTTGCTGACAAAAACGAGTTTCGTATTTTGTATTTGTTCTTTTATTTTTGGGAGGGCACGGATTAATTGAACATGGCTGGATTTATAGTCCAGTCTTTGGACGCATAGTATTATTTTCGAGTTTTTCGGTATTTTGTATCTGGATTTTACTGCGCTTTTGTCTACATCCTGAACCCGGAAAAAGTGCGTGTTGGTTATAGGACATATCAGTTCTGTTTTTTCTTTTTGAAGCCCGGCTTTTACAGCAGCATCAATATAGTCCTGGGTTAAGAAGACTACTTTATCATATTCATTGAGATGCTTTACCAGAAATTCACTTAGTTTTTTTGACATGTTTGGAATGAATGGAATGTGCCATGTGATTATAAGTGGTGTTCCGCGAGGTACATATTTATATGTAAATAAAAGCTGGAAGTCGTGAATGTGCACTATGTTAGCAGGAGTGTGTTTAAGGAGATCCTCAAGTTCTTTGCCGAAGTATTCGTTTACTTTATTGAATTCTTCATAGCCATCCATCTGATAATATGGCTTGATGAATGTCTTGGCATTGCAATGGCATTCCCGGTATATCGCTTCTTTAAATTTGTTGAATTCAACTATAATTTCCTGCTCTATGGGTTCTTTAGGAACCCGGTGTATTTCAATACCTTTTATTTCATCTGCATTTGGCTCCCCTGCCAGCCTTAGATGAACTTCAACAACTTCGTTGCCTTTTTTCACCAGTTCTTTTTCGAGATTTAAAAGATGAGTAGAAACACCGCATCGGTACGGGTAAAAAGACTGGCTTGCAAAATATATTTTCATCTGTTTTTTTCACCACATATTACATCATATATTCATAGTATTATAAAGTTCAATAGATGGATTTTTGATGAATTGAAAAAATATTAACTGTGTAAATCATGATTTCTGAATCCTGTGTTGTAAATACTTTAAATGTTGAATGTCATGAAACATTGGTTCATACCCCGCCTTAAATCATCTCA
>CBDUVR010000282.1:0-1802 GCA_965370705.1 uncultured archaeon
CTTATGAGGATCATCAGGAATTTGTTGATAACCCCGGACGTCGTAACGATTACTGGATAACTTATGCTCAGGCACCAGATTTAGCCGATACCTGTTTTGTAGCAGGCTATGACTTTGTCAATGATGATTTACATCCTAATGATGATGAAGGACATGGCACTCATGTGACTGGTACTATTGCCCAGAATACTAATAATGGCTTAGGGGTTGCCGGAATTTCCTTTGATGCCTGTATAATGCCTGTAAAAGTGTTGGGCTCAGATGGTATCGGTACCTATGCTGATATTATTGACGGTATTCTCTATGCTGCTAATAATGGGGCGAATGTTATCAGCATGAGTCTTGGCGGACCTTCTCCATCAATTACTCTGGAAAATGCTCTTGCCTATGCTTATACTAAAGGAGTAACTATTGTCGCATCTTCAGGCAACAATGGACCAGAAAAGTTTGGTTATCCTGCAGCCTATGATGCATCTGTCATTGCAGTTGGAGCTACCAGATATGATGAAACACGTGCATCATATTCCGGTTATTACAGTATTACTAATGACCCTGTTATAAGGCAATATGTGGACATAACAGCACCTGGTGGGGATACTAGTGTGGACCAAAACGGTGATGGTGAGGTTGATGGAGTTTTACAGCAGACCCATGATGGAAGCGACTACACAAATTTCGGTTATTGGTTATATCAAGGCACATCAATGGCAGCACCTCATGTAAGTGGAGTAGCGGCGTTGATAATTGCCGAGGGTATAGCTACAACACCAGATGAAGTCAGAAATGTTTTGGAATCCACGGCAGAAGATAAAGATGTTACTGGCTGGGACCCACAATACGGCTATGGAATAGTTGATGCCTACGCTGCCCTGAATTATAACTCTATTCCAATCGACAACGATGAAGACACATATAAATCCGATGTCGATTGCGACGACAACAATGCAAATATATATCCTGGTGCTACAGAAGTTTGCAATGGAGTAGATGACAACTGTGACGGAACCATAGACGAAGGGTTTGATTCAGATAACGACGGCTACACCAGCTGCGGAGGAGATTGTGACGATAATAACCAAGAAATCAACCCAGAAGCTCCAGAAACAGCATGTGATGGTATAAACAACGACTGTGATTCTTCGATTGATGAAGACTACATCAGCCACACTTGCGGTGAAGGTGCTTGTGAAGTACTTTCAGTATGTATGCTCGGAGAAGAATCTTGTATACCGGGACCTTCAACAGATGAAGTATGTGGCGATGGCATAGACAATGACTGCGATGGTGAAACTGATGAAGATTGTGGACCGACAGTTGTTTGTGATGACGGATACTGCGCTGGAGCATCCCTTGGAGAAGACTGCAACACATGCCCTGGTGACTGCCCAAGCAGGACTACAGGTAGACCCAGCGGCAGATACTGCTGTGGGGATGGTTTTTGCGATTTGGCTGAACTAAGTCTAGGAAACTGTCCAGTAGACTGCTCAGGATAATAAACTTTCTTTAATAATCGGGGATTTATTCCCCCTCTTTTTTTCTTTTTTGAAAACTATATAATCCCAGACAACCCAAAAATACCTTATGAAGCGCCAAAAACTCAACGAATACGCATCAGACACACTGTTTGCGCCGGCGCTCACATTCCTCGCCTTTATCGGCATCGTAGATTAAACCAAACATTCAAAATCAAAAAAGTTCTCAAAACCACGACAAACTCCACAAAACAGCAAATGACGGGCTTGAAAGTAGAGAATTAATCATTCAAATATGATATCTCTATCTCCCAGAATCTCCTGTCCTTC
>CBDUVR010000283.1:0-1801 GCA_965370705.1 uncultured archaeon
TCACGATGGACATCTTGAAGATGGATGTATTATTAATTTCAGGAAAAAACATCCAAAAAGGCAAAACAATTAACAAAGAACACAACATCCTCTCCGTAACCCCCATAATACGCAACGCTCTTGGAATCTGAAAAGAACAAAAATCAAAACATACTCGCAAGTTAGGAAATTGGGAACTCGAAGAAAGACAACCAAAAAAACAACCTTCCACGTGCTTGAGCAGAAGACACAAAACAATGTTTCGTGTGCTTGAGCGAAGCGAAACACACCTAATCGCCAGCCTTTTATAAGGCTGAACTACTTCTTCATCCACCCCACAAATGTAGAAAGATACTTCGGAAGCCGAAGCAACTGCCCAAAAGACATCATCGTCAACCCCGCCCAGATAGCATGCGGTCTGAAATAAAACTCCTTATACGCACGCCTCCTCCACTCCTGAATCTCCTTCGCCGAAAAATCAGGATACGAAACAACAGCAGTACCCTGCTCAACCGCATCCCAGTTATCGCCCTCAAACCACTTGTTCTTTCGCGCCATCTGATAAAACTTGCTGCCTGGAAACGGCGTTGCAATATAAAACTGCGCAAAATCAATCTTCAGATCCTTCGCAAAGTCAATAGTCTCACGCTCAGTCTTCGGGCTCGATCCCACAAGCCCGACAATAAAATGCCCGATAATCCTAATCCCTGCATCCTGCGCAGCACACACAGCCTTCCGCGTCTGTTCAAGAGTAATGCCCTTGCCATTCACATCAAGAACCTTCTGGTTGCCAGACTCAATCCCGAACGACACCATCCTGCATCCGGCTCGCCTCATCTTCTTTGCAAGGTCAAAATCAAACCTGTCAACACGCGTAGTGCAAAACCACTTAATCTCCTTCTCAAGCCCTTCCTTGATAATCAGCTCACACATCTCCTCCATATGCTTCCTGTCCGCAGTAGAAATCTCATCCCACAGCATATACAGACAAATCCCAAGCTCCCTCGAAAGCCACTTAAACTGCCGGACCATATACTCAGCTGAATGATACCTCACACGCCGGTTAGACATCATCGGCATAACGCAATATATGCAATTATAAGGGCATCCTCTTCCCGACCTGACAAACATCCACTTTTCACCCGTAAGCGGGAAAAAATAATCAGGGAACAAATCATAAGCAGGAAAAGGCAGCTTATCAAGATCAGGCTCCTGCCATATCCCACCGTCAAACTTCCTCGTAGCCACACCAGGAGATTCAGCCTTTCCGGAAAGGATATTCATAATCGGGGTTTCAGGCTCCCCAAGAACGCAAAAATCAATATACTTATACTCACGAAACAAACTCCTGAACCTCGCAGTCACATGCTCTCCATACACGATAATCTTGGAACCGGTCTCCTCCTTAATACACTTAGCAACCTCCATATCCGCACGGATGGTAGGTGTCGCAGTATTAAGCACAGTAAACTGCGGTCCAAACTCGCGCACAGCAACCATGCAATCATCAAAAGAAATTTTGGAACCAATACAATCAATAACCTTGACATCATATACTTCGCGAACAGCCCCGGCAATACTCGCAAAAGCCGTAGGTGGAAATGTATCAAGCCACGTCCCTTCCTCACTCTGGCACCTTCCGTCACGACTAAACCTGAGTTCATGAACAGGAGGATTCAGCACAAGAACCTTAACCATAAAATCACCGCCAAAACCTAAAACAAATTAACAAACACACGCCAGACATAAACCCCGCTCATAGTCCACAGATTTATACCTGACTTGCCGCATACCCTCGCAAACTCCATACTCGGAACCTCAA
>CBDUVR010000284.1:0-1794 GCA_965370705.1 uncultured archaeon
CCAGTTTCCGCTCCCTTCGGTCGCTCAAACTGGGCAGAAATCTATTTCTTTATACTAACTATAAGGGGGATTAATACTATTATGATTTTCGGTGATTTTTAAGAAAAATCAGCATCTTATGAATCTGTCAAATTCAGGTTACATCCAATACATCTACTGATATGCCAAATATATCCATGAGACTGACCGCATATTATTTTTTAGTTACCCGGACCAGACGCTTGTATGCAAAGTAAATGAGGACTGCTCCCAGGATTACGATTACCAGCACTTTTATGTTGCCTGATGTGTCTCCTTTCATGCCAAGCACATAAAAGTTGATTGAGGATTCTGTGATGGTTATCATGTCTTCTGAGAACCGGACGTTTGCGATGTATTTTCCTGTCGGCGCATTCACAGGCAGGAGAAATTTGGTGGATAGTTCTGTTTTTTCCAATGGCTTTAGTGATTCTTCCAAGCGCATGATGTCAGCATATACCAGATCCATGTCTTCTGTAAGTATCTCGGTTTCGATTGAAGGATTTTCTATTTTTTCGCCGCCGTTGATTATGAGTATTTCAAGGTTCGCTATTTCGCCTGAATCATATCTCTTTCTATCAGGGGTTATTATGACTGTCGGATAGCTCTGCTTGTATGTCAATGAGAGGCTCAGTACTGTGTTTGCGGCAAGACGCGATATTGTGACTGTTGTGCTGGATGCGTCGCCGGTGTATGACAGGGAGTTGCCAAAGGCGTCTTCTAGTTCAAAGATGTTGTCTTTTGGTATGTTCAGGTTTAGCCTGATGTTTGAATATGACTCTTCTGCAAAGTTTTTGAGTACAATATCGGCTTTTAGTTTTACGTGCTTGTTTGGGAGCTTTTCCAGTACCTCAACATCACGGTCTACTTCTACTACCGGAGGTGTGATTACCCTGAGTTCGTATGACCTTGATTCATGCGGATTGAGTGTGGTTTCCCAGAATATGTGTTTTTTGTCGCCGGTCCTGTCGGTGTCGACACTTTCTTCTATCCTGCTGCCGTAGTCATTGTAGTAGCTTGCGCCGGATTCTACAGTGTCTTTGAAGACTTCTGTCCTGAACCGGGATTTTACCGGCTTTGAGTTCGGGTTGTATATGTTGAATGATTTTCTCCATGGTGCTGGTTTCCCGACTATTACTGTTTTAACTTGCTGGAGATTGTCGTCTTCGTCTATTACCAGGGGGAGTGTTTTTTCCGGGACAACGTATTTTATTGAGCCGTAGCGGGTTAATGATATACCAACATCTGCGCCAGGGTCGAATGCTGCTATCTGGACCGGGAGGACGTACAGACCCGGGGTTGATAAATTCAGCTTGTATGTGAAGGCTATGTAGCCACCATCGGTTATGTTCCAACCGCTGTTGTGAGTAAGGTTCGTGATTTCCCATGCAGTCATATTAAGACCGTCGGTGGTCAGAATTGTGCCAATATTTGTGCGATTGTATTCCACGGACATTATATCAGAGGTCATTGTAACTGCTGTATAGTTGCTCATGCCTGTTGGAATGTAGTCTATGAACTTTATGTTGTCAATCCTGCCTACTACTGACAGGTTTATTGTGACGTCTACAAGTTGGGGTGTGGTAGTGCCAGTACTAATTAACTGTTTGTATGCACTCAGTGTTACGTTTTCTGTCAGCACTGCTCTTGGGCCCCAGTATGAGTATGCAGGGATGATACTCGTAAGCAGGAATACTGCCGCGAATACGAATATTATTGATTTTTTCATTGGAAACCCCCGATGACAAATATATGCGCAGTGTTTATTGCAGCAGA
>CBDUVR010000285.1:0-1793 GCA_965370705.1 uncultured archaeon
ACTGACTGAAATGATAGAAAGCGGAAACATTGAGCACATGAATGATGAATCTTTCAACGGCAACTCTTATTATGTCATAAAAATAAACCCTGATTTAAACAAAGTAGCAAAACATGCCCTAAATCAACAGCAAACAACATCACTTAATCAGAACATCAACTACGGGGACATAGTCAAAGACTACTCTTCAACTGTCTGGGTCAACAAAAAGACATTCATAATAGAAAAATCAAGGACAGAGATAAGAATAGTAATGGCAGCTGAAGACATGGATGCAGATGACGCAATGGGAACCAAAAGCATGGAAATTGCATCAGTCATTGAACTTTCGATATCAAATATCAATGAACCCGTAAATATCATACTGCCAGAAGAAGCACAAAGCGCAATAGACCTTGCCGGCATGGAAAAAGCAGCGATGTATTCATTTTCATAGCATGCATGAAATTGTACCTTTCTGGCATGATACGATGAATTTTTAACTCTTCAATCAAATCAATACTTATGCCCAAACCAACCCCCATGCTTGCGCAATACCATGACATGAAAAATAGATACCCCGACTGCATAATAGCATTCCGCATGGGCGACTTCTACGAGATGTTCTTTGAGGACGCAAAAATATCATCAGAAGTCCTGAACATAACACTGACAAAACGCGGCACAAACTACGACGGCAAACCCATACCACTTGCAGGCATCCCCCACCACGCTTTTGAGCCGTACTTCGCAAAACTCATAAAAGCAGGCTACAAAGTAGCAGTTGCAGAGCAGATAGAAGACCCGAAAAAAGCAAAAGGCCTTGTCAAGCGCGACGTAATCCGCGTAATAACCCCCGGCACAATACTCTCATCAGGCACACTCGAAGAAAAGCACAACAATTACCTTGCAGCAGTCTGCAAAAAAGACAGGCAACTGGGAATGGCCGTCACAGACATATCAACAGGCGAATTTCTCGTATCGCAATTCGAAAACCCAGAAGAACTCATAAACGACATAAGCAGATACGCACCAAAAGAGATCATCATCGAAGAAGCACTCTTCTCAGACAACCAATTCTACAACTCACTAAAAAACATAAACCAATCCGCAAGAATCTCACCTTACCCTGCACAGAACTTCATGCTCTACAAAGCAGAAGAGACACTAAAAGCGCATCTCAACGTCGCATCCCTTGAAGGCTTCGGCATAAAAGACTCCCCACAGGCAGTATCCTCCGCAGGCGCACTCATGGCATACCTCAAAGAAACCCAGATGACTTCACTAAGCCACATCAACAAAATACAACTCCACAGCAGCACAGAATATATGACAATAGACCCCATAACCCTGAAAAATCTCGAGCTCACAAGAAACATCCGCGAAAACACAGCACGCGGAACACTCATAGACATCATTGACGAAACAGTCACTGCAACAGGCTCAAGAATGCTCGCACACAGGCTCCTGAAACCCCTTCTCAACCCCGAAAAAATAAACCTGCGCCTCGATGCTGTAGAAGAACTGGTATGCGAATACCTGGCAAGAGAAAACATCCGCGATACACTCAAAGAGACCTACGACATAGAGCGCATAATATCACGCATCTCTTACGGAAGCGCAAATGCGCGCGACCTTCTCGCACTAAAAAAGACACTCGCATTGATACCCACACTAAAAAAACACCTTGACAAAACAAAGTCCTCTGAACTAAGAAAAATAAAAGACATGGACAACATGAAAGAAATCCACAACAAAATCGACACAGCCATATCAGAAGACCCGCCCCTAAGCACAAGAGAAGGAAAGATGAT
>CBDUVR010000286.1:0-1773 GCA_965370705.1 uncultured archaeon
ACAACGTGATAAAAAGGGCGCACGAGCTTGAAAAGATGGGCGTGCACTACATTGTATCCCACCTGAGTATTGATGAACAGATGAGAGGGCGGATAATCGATGAAAACCTTGATAAACTCAAATCCGCCATCAACATTCCCCTCGCTGTTGCAGGCGGCCTGGACACGGGCAGCGCCCGCGACGCGTATGACCGCGGAGCAGATATCCTGATCATCGGGAGTGCTATCACGAAGAAGACTGATGTCAAAAAGGCAGTTGATGAGATATTCAAAAGCCTTTCAGGGGCTAAAAGAAGCTATGAGCGGCGCGCCCACAGTGAGGAGGAAGTCATCAAGATATTGAGGAAAGTCTCAACCCCTAATATATGCGATGCCATGCACGGGAGAGGCGCGATGAAAGGCATCTTTGCCCGGACTCCAGGGAAGAAGATGGCTGGCCGGGCGGTTACTGTCCGCGCAATGAACGGCGACTGGTCAAAACCTGTTGAAGCGATTGATATTGCCAGAAAGGGGGATATCATTGTAATCAAGGCTGACGGGGGGGATATTGCGCTCTGGGGCGAGCTTGCCACCCACAGCGCTGTTGGGCGCGGCATTGCAGGTGTTGTTATTGACGGGACCATAAGGGATATTGATGAGATAAGGAAGCTTGACTTTTGCGCTTTCGCAAGATATGTGCGGCCGAATGCAGGTGAGGCGAAGGGATTTGGTGAGATTGGTGTTTCTGTGAGGTGCGCCGGACAGGTTGTGTGTGATGGTGATTATATCGCGGGTGATGATAGCGGGGTTGTTGTTGTGGCGCGCAGGGATGCGGTTAAGGTTGCCAATCGCGCGATGAGCGTCTTTGAAAACGAAAACAGGATTCGCGGCGAGATTAAGAAAGGCGGGACGCTTTCTTCTGTTTTGAAGCTTAAAAAGTGGGAGAAGTTGTCGAGGGATTGATTGCGGTTTGCGCTGACCGGGTGTAAAGTATGGTGATGAACGGGATAATGATGAGCATTTTTTTGCGAAGCGATCATACGACGTTATCGGGGTCATAAGGGATGTCGAGAAAGAACTTTACGAGATGATTATCATCGGGATTTACTTTAACTTCACACTCACCTATTTTTTTCATAATTTCTTCAATTTGTCTCTCGGGCAGGATCTTCATATACATACTTTCCCTGCCAGCCAGATAATCAGCATATTTCTTATTAGCTAAAATAGACACTGCAGCTCCACTACAATATATAATGGGTACATTTATATCCCCGCTAACAATCCTGTAAAAAACTAAAGGGAGTGGCATGTATAATATGCCTGCACTAGCAAGAGAAGAGTAAGTATGGTATCTATTATCTCTTCTCCATTGCTTTACTAGTTCAGGTGATGATTTATTTACATCTACACTTTTCATGCCCATTTCATTTACATCAAGGATGCGGCCTTTGAGAGATTCTATGCCTCTTTTAATTTTATTCGGAAGGATAGCGACTTTCGATGGCTTCTTCGGTTTTTTTAGCCTATATGTTGTCTGCATTTGTTCATTCATACTTGTGAGTTGCGCATAAATTTCATTGAAATGCAATAAAACCGGATCGCTATATGTGCCATCTGAATTTTTAGCGCACTCGTGGAAGAGATTTAAAAAAGGTTCAGCGCTTAGATTCTTCCCAAAATCACCAACTGTCGGCAAGTCTTCGCCATTTATATAGTTTTCAAGAAATTTCTCCAGATACTCTACATCTTTCTCAACATCTTTTGTTGGATATAATAGACCGATTTTCATACT
>CBDUVR010000287.1:0-1769 GCA_965370705.1 uncultured archaeon
GGAAGGGACAGATTATACGACAATGACCATGCACGGGCAGCTTGCCTCTGGCAGTGTACCCATAGAAGGTGCAAAAATAGGAATCATTGTTGATGACAGCGTAGGGACGCACATATTTGCAGATGAGCTTACTACAAATGCTGCAGGCAACTATACGGCGCATTTTAAGCTTGAAAACACAAAGATTGGGAGCTATACAGTATTCGCATCATCCTCTACGACACAGGCGGGAAGTGTCATCACGATAAAATACTTCTCAATCGGGGACTGCACAGAAGACTGGACGTGCGGCACATGGTCTTCCTGCAATTCGGGTTCACAGCAGACGCGCACCTGCACTGACAATAACATGTGCGGCACAGAGGATGACAAGCCGGATGAGACTCGCGGATGCACCCCGTCATGCTCGACACTTGGAGGGCATATATGCAGCTCCTCACAGACATGCGACGGGACATATGTTGATTCTTCTGATTCGAGTTACTGCTGCGACGGAACATGCCGATCGCCATCAGGTTCCACTGGCAGTTCATCGGGTTCAGGCACAAGTGCCCTGCCTTCATCTACTGAAGAGAATGAAACAGTTCCAGAGCCAACTGAAGAAGAAGAGGCGCCTGTGAATGACACGGTTATTGAGAAAATAAATGAGACCGGCAACACGACAGCAGACATTGATACAAAAGCCAATGAGACTGCAGCCACTGCAGATGACCAGAAGACAGGACAGGCACTGACAGGCGGGTTCATATCTGTTATCTCGAAAAGCCGGTGGCTTATCGTAAATGTAATACTTATTGTGCTGATAATTTTCTTTGGCAGGAAACTTGCATCAAAAGGTGCGAAAGATGATGCAGCGCCCGGGCGCTACAGTTTCAGGCCGAAGCCAGGAAAATCAGGATTCACAAGATATCTTTCAAACATGGCAGGCATTATCCCGTTTTCGAATGCTGCTTTTGAGCACAGCGGAAACGAGAGGCCTAGTAGGGAACATCCAGGTGTGGCGAAATTAAAAGTGGCTGTATCTGGTGATGATTAAAATAAAGGTGATAGTATGGGAAAAACAAAATATTTGTATGTAATTTTTGCAGCAGTCGTGTTTGCATGTCTTGCACCGGCTGCTCTTGCAGCAGACGGGATTGTGGCTGAAAGGTCATTCAATGATAATGTCGCTGCCGGTGAGACATTCGAGGTCATGCTAACCATAGATGTATCAGAGGAAAACAAGCCGACAATGTACATACTGACAGAAAATGTCCCTGTTGGTTTTGAAGTGGCTGATACAGACGCAAAAGTGAATGATAATGCAACAGGCGTGATGAAATGGGTTGCCATTGACGGCCTTCTTGGCGGGAAAGTGGAGGATACTGTGTATGTGTATCACCTGCGTGCGCCGGATACTGCTGGTGAGTATGAAATCATCGGCAATGTGCTGCTCAAAGACGAGAGCAGGCACGAAACAACAGGCAGGACTTTTATTAGTGTCAGGGAAGCCCAAACCATCAGCGATATCATAAGCAGCCCCAAAGTCATACTATTTGCTATTGTGATCCTTATCATAATATCCGCAGCTGCGCTATACCCAAGAAAAAAAGCTGCCAAGGCGCCAAAGGCAGGCAGTGTGAGAAAAGAAACAGGGCATGTGAAAAAATGAATGGAAAACTTTATTGTTTAGGGGCGGCAATGTTTGCGATTATTCTACTTGCAGGCCTGTCGCACGGGGATACACAGATCAGCGCAACCAGGGTGCTGCCGGAATTTGTGGATCCTGA
>CBDUVR010000288.1:0-1767 GCA_965370705.1 uncultured archaeon
TCTTATGCAGCCCAGGACGATGACTTATTTTACTCCGGCGACGCTACATACGATATCAAAAACATCTACAATGCCGGAGACAACATAGAAACCACCTTGGATGTCGCCAACAAGGAAAAATTCCCCTTAATCGATGCTTATGTTGTTGTAGATATTACACAAGGCTGCGAAAACCCGTCATACCCCTCACAGGACTCGGATTGCGACAATGTCTTTTTCGAGAAAATCATAAGGAATCTGAACATCGACCCACTTTCACAGGTATCCATCCCATTTTCTTACAAGCTGCCGCCTGACCTCAAAAGCGGGATATACAGGATGGATGTGTATCTGAGGACCAAAAAGACGCCGGTTCTCGGCATGGCACATATTTTCCTCCCCGGAAGGCACACTTCTTTCAAAGTAACAGGTTCTGGTACAGAACCGTCTGTTAAAATACTCAGGACTCAGACAGAGATATTGGACACAACCGGTCCGGTAGGGCCCCCGGCAGAACCCTCATCAAAAGTAACAGGCTCTGTTTTTATCGAAAACTCAAAAACATCACATGTTGACGGTCTCTCCCTCTTTGTCGGGGTATGTTCATGGGATGATACAGGCTGTGAAAGCTATGTATGGAAAAATACATACCCGTTTTCAATCACTGCATCTGAGACAAAGAAGATCGACTTTTCTTTCAACGCCCCGGAAAAACCAGATGCTTACGCTGTGAGACTTGAGGTAAAGGACAAAAGCGGGGAAACAAAATCACTTTACAGAAGCAGGTTAATCGTTACCGGCAAGACCGCGAAAATCAGAAAGTTGTGGATTGGCAAAAGGTATTATAATGCCGGCGAAACAGTTGAAATTAATACAATGCTCTTCGGGTCGCCGGACCATTACACATATCCTGTTGTAAACAACGCGAACCTGCTCATGTCACTCAGAGACCTGGACAATGGCAAAACTATTTTTCAAAATACAGAAGTGATACCTGAGCTTTCAACAGATGCAGGGCTTGTCTCCAGGAAATTTGAATTTGTGAGTAAAAGCGCACTTAGCAGATTCGAAGTATGCGCCCAAATCACCTCAGAAAACAACGGGATTTATGACAGGCACTGCATTGAAGTAGATTCAGCCAAATTCTCTTCAGACGTGCGCAAATACAGCCTGAACGAAAAGAAGTTTGATACTGAAACCATGAAATTCAGCGCAAACTTATGCGCAGCCGACGGCTCAGACATGCCCGTACATGCCAATATTGAAATTGACATTACAGACCTCAACAACCGCAACTCTGTCATGTCAGCCAAACTCAATATAGATAAATGTTCCCCTCTTGAATTCGCGTTCAAATCACAGACAGATTACAGGATGCTCATAAATGACGAAGATGTCAACAGGCAGTACAGGTTTGAATTTACCTCTCCGAAAACAGAGAAAAGCGGACATCCGGGAAAAGACGAGAAAGACGAAAAAGATGAAGATGATAAAAAAGACGAAGACAAGAATTATCTCATTATTGCAGCTATTGCCCTTGTGCTAATTGCAATCATCTTAGCTTATGCTTACAACAGGACAAAAAATGGTGAAAACATTGAAACAGAAACATAATATGGTGTTCGCTCTCGTGGCGCTGATGATATTCTCATTGATAAATATCACTTACTCTGCCACAGGCAACGACGCTCCATGTACAGATGATGCTAACTGTACCTCCAATCATTGCGAGAGTGACTATGAGATAGCGAACGGCAAGTTTTGCGCTCAGGACGGCACAAGCTGTGT
>CBDUVR010000289.1:0-1757 GCA_965370705.1 uncultured archaeon
GCCGTTTTTGCTTCGCATAACAAAGTATCTTTTCTCTGCCATCTGACTACCTCCATCCAGTTTGAACAGCGAACGTACAATAAAGGATTGTGTTACGCGCGAACACTGCGACTGATACGTATTATATGTGTCTGCCAGTATTTATAATTTTTTTTTCGCTGTGCCACGCTGGAAAACAAAAATTAGCATATTTATTAAAATATCTTAGCTAATATGGCTGTTGTAAAGTTGTCAAATACAGGATGATAAAATGATATGCTTGATTGCGCTCTTTGTTTTTGCAGTGATTGGTATCTTCAGCGCAAAGTACCGCGATTATTTTCGCGAAGCACTGAACTGCGTCTTTCGCAGGGCGACCCTGAGAAAGTGCGATACCGGCTTTGACCGAAAGATGAAGGCAAAGATAGTCGGGCGCCTGATGAATAGAAACCCGAAAATTGCTGCCGGTGTGTTCAGGCACTTTGAGGCAATATCGTGGTTCTTCACAATACTTCTTTTCACAAGCATGGCTTACTCTGTTGACGGGCTTTACAACTACGCTGTGTACGGCAACTGCGAGGGTGAAAACTCAAACGCCTTTTGCGTGTTTAATGCAGTGGCCTGGGACAGAAACAGCATCGCGCTCTCAGACATTCCCCTTAATGTTTATCCTTCTGTTGGTATGGAAAGCGCGCCTGTGCACATTGTAGAGTTTGGCTGCTTCCAGTGCCCCTACACAAAATCCGCTGAAGACAATATAAAAGAAATACTTGAAAAATATCCTAATGATGTGCGCCATACATTTGTCTATGCTCCTGTGCCTTCTCACCACAATGCATTCCTTGCAGCAGAGGCAGCTGTGTGCGCAGGCAATGAAGGCCTGTTCACTGAGTACAGGCACCTTCTTTTTGAGAACATGGACTATATTGAGATAAGCGATGCAACGGGTGCACTTCGAATCTTAAAGAGCCTCGCAGAAGATATTGGCATTAATCCAAAAGAATTTGAGGCATGCCTTGACTTAGGCGATGCAGCATGCACAGTCCAGCAGTCAGTGGACTATTCAGAAAAGCTTGGAATAACAAAAACCCCTACATTTTATGTAAATGGGAAAAAGATTGCAGGGGTTGTTTCTGTTGAGGATGTTGAGCGGGCTGTTTGAAAAAGTATTGAATAGTGTACTAAAAATCATGACCATCCAAGTCTTTCTTTTCTTCATATGCATCCATGACGACCTGGGTCTTCCAATCCTTTACATCAGGCGGTCCTAAAGCTATAGGGCCATACATCATACCCATCATCTCTACTTTAGAAGAACTGTTAACCTCTTCAGCAAGTGGTTTATTATTCTGTCGATGAGCCGCCCACATCTCAAAAGCAGTTTTATACACAATTGCTTGATCTGGTTCTTCGTCATACCTAGATACTTCAATTCCTATTGGAGTCTCAGTTCCTAGATGTTTATCCACACGTGAATCTCCAGTCAATCCAACCATACAATCACCCCATAATCTGTAATCTCTTATGAAACTCTAAAGTATTTAAATGATTACCTTTCAGTAACAATATCCAACTTCCAAAAACTCCTTTCTAAACGCCGTAACATCCTCTTTTACAGCTTCAGGAGCCTCGCCATCTACTGCAACGCGCCCGATAAATTCGGAAACCTGCTGCATTTCAGGCTCTTTCATGCCAAAGTGCGTCATTTCCTGAACACCTATACGGATTCCTGACGGGTTGGCTGAGTTCTTTACATCATCCCATGGCAAAAGGTTCTT
>CBDUVR010000290.1:0-1735 GCA_965370705.1 uncultured archaeon
TACGACGACACAGACGGCTGGACCCTCGCATGCTGCGACGACACCCCCCCCTACAGCTGCGGCTGGACAGTCGACGCAGGACAGGAAGACACAGTCGACAACAGGTTTAGGGCAATATGCGAAGACAACACAGAGCGCACAAACAACTCAGCACAGGCCCTCTCAATCATAATAGATGCCATAAACACCCCTGCCGCATGCACAGTGACATACCCAAACATCGCAGGCATCTACGAAAACGCATACATCACAATAAAAGCAGATGCAGAAGACTCAGACCCCACAGACATCGTCAAAAACATCACATTCAACTACTCATCAGACAACGGAAACACATGGAATCCGCTGGGCATAAACACAACCGAAAACCTCGAAGAATACACCTACAACTGGAACACAGAAAGCCTTGAAGGAACAGAATTCCTCATAAACTGCACAGCAAAGGACTCAAGAGGCGCAACAAGCCACGACACAAGCGACAACACATTCACAATAGATAACTCACCTCCCATCATAACCATAGACTCACCTCAAAACAACTCATACCTCTTTGCAGGCACAGACATCCTCATCACAGTAATAGACATCTACGGCTCCCCTGACAGCTCATGGTACTCCCTGAACAGCGGGCCAAACATATCCACAATACCCTCAGATGACATAGACACAACAGGATGGAGCGAAGGCCTAAAGACAATCGACTACTGGGCAAACGACACATTCGGACAACTCAACCACACCCTGCTCTCATACACAATAGACAACACAAACCCGCAAGTCTCAGGCGAGCACATAAACACAAGCATTCTCGAGACAAACAAGCCATTATGCCTCAACGTCACAGTAACCGACAACTACAACATAGACTACGTCAAAGCTGAAATCGACATACCCACACAAGAGGAAAACACAAACGTCACACTCCTTGACACAGGCACAGGCTGCGACACAATATCAGGAGACGACGTATACTCAGCAGCTTACACACCATGCCTTGACGGCGTATACAACTGGACACTCACATGGGCAAAAGACATGGCAGGAAACATGAACAGAACAGTCACATCACTCACATGGTCCTCATCCTCGCAATCCTTCATGAACCTCACAATGGTAAGCCCGGCATCAGACCTCACAATAAACAACACAGGCACAAACAACAACTACAGGCAGAACTGCTCAGTATCATGCTGGGACGGCGGCTGGGACTGCGATAATGTCGTCCTCACAATTGAACACTATGACAGCGGAGAATGGAAAGACCTGAACACCACATCAGACAACCTCACATCAGACAAAGACACCCACTCCTGCGGGAACATGGTCAACGGGGAAGACACCTGCTCATACGAATTCACAGTCACATCAGACGGCGCATCCGGCGCAGGCACATGGCCCGTGCGTTGCAAAGCAGAATCCGCAAACGCACCACAAGAAACAACACCGTCAGTAGACATAACAATAAACGACATCCCATCAGCCACCTTCTCAGACCCCGCATCAAACCTCACATGGATCAACGGAATATACCAGCTAGCCTGCACAATAACAGACACAGAAGGAGTTGACCACACCGACTTCTACAACTCAACAGACGGCACATCATGGGACACAGCACCCGGCTGCACTGCTGTAAGCGGCACAAACCCAGAGTGCAACTTCGACACAACAACATCCTCATGTGCAGAAGGCGCAACATGCTACTTCAAATGCACTGCATACGACACCGACGGCG
>CBDUVR010000291.1:0-1729 GCA_965370705.1 uncultured archaeon
CGGCAGGGGCAAATCAAACCTCGTAAAGACAATCGCATGGTCCGTGCTTGAAAAAGACTACTGTTCACTTTTAATAATAGACCCTCACGACGAATATTACGGGAGAAACACCAAAGCCCTGAAAGACCACCCCAACGCCAGGAGCAAACTGGTCTATTACACGCCAAACAATCCTCCTCCGGGCGCAGTAACATTAAAGATCAACCTCGAGTCGCTGAAGCCCCAGCACTTCGAGGGCGCAGTCATGTTTTCCGAGCCCCAGAAAGAAGCATTATATGCATATTACAACGAATACGGGAGCGAATGGCTCCAAAAAATCATAACAAAAGAGCCCGTACCAGTAAACTTCCGCGACGAGACACTTGATGTCGTTGTAAGAAGGCTCCTCTACAACCTCGACCTCAAACTTAAGGATGACGAGATAACATGCACCGGCATCTTCGACACGCAGGCAGGAAAGACAACAACAGGCGACATAGTGCATTCACTCGAATCCTCAAAAACAGTCATAATAGACACATCAACCCTCCACGGCTCACAGGAAATACTTGTAGGCTCAATAATCGCAGCAAAAGCATTTGACACGTACAGGCACTACAGGCAGACAGGCGCCCTGAATACAAAACCAGTAATATCCGTAATTCTGGAGGAAGCCCCGCGGGTGATAGGAAAAGAGGCCCTGAAAACAGGCCCCAACATCTTTTCAAGAATTGCAAGAGAAGGAAGAAAATTCAAAATCGGGCTCACAGCCATCACCCAGCTGCCAAGCCTCATACCAAAAGAGATACTTGCCAACATGAACACAAAGATCATTCTCGGGATAGAGATGGCGCAGGAACGCCAGTCTGTGATAGAATGCGCATCACAGGACCTCTCAACAGACGACAGGAACATAGCAAGCTTAGACAAAGGCGAGGCACTTGTATCATCCAACTTCACAAAATTCGCGATGCCAATATACATCCCCCTGTTTGAGGAATACATAAAAGGCAAAACAAAAAATCAGGGCATTCAAAGAGACTTCAGCGCTATCAGCTAGATTCACAAAAATTCAGAAACCCGGTAACAAACCCTGCAACATACCCGTCCCCGCTCCCGACAGCAAGCCCTTCACCACTATATTTGATGCCCGGCACCCACGACACATTCAGCCCCGTCTCACCGGAAACCTTCTTGTTGTGAAGCACAATTTTTCCAAACTTCCTTCTCATCTCCCCGATACCCATATATTTCCCGAAAATATATCTCGAGCTGCCAGAAAGATGCCCGAGCGCCTGTGCAAGAGATATACCCTCAATAGCATCACCAGAAACAGCAAGGCTGCCTTTCATGGTATGCACAACAAGAACAGAACTCCTTTTCATGTATTTCCGGTAATATTGGCAGGCAGCGCCTACAATATCATCCCTGCCGGTCATAGTCCCAGCCTCAACCTCATTCATGCCCACAATATCAGCATATTTGGAGACCTTCCTGCAGTTATCCTTCGCCATCCTTGAGCCTGAGCCAAGCTCAACATAAAGCCTGGACTTGCGCGATATCCTCCTTACTCTCCTCAAAAGCTCAGCCTGCACAGGCTCAGACTTGGCATCAAGATGCGCCCCCGAATAAACAGCAAAATCGCACTTTTCATCAACAAAATCAACCAGCTCAGGCTCTTTGATACCATAATCAGGAGATATTATAAACCGGTCCCCATCCTCCCTGACCTGGACAATAAGATGATGCG
>CBDUVR010000292.1:0-1726 GCA_965370705.1 uncultured archaeon
CGGGCTCCAAGATAATTGTGTATGGTGAGCATGTCACTGCGAGGTTTAAGGAGTTGCTTGATGAGTATGATCACCTGGATTTTTGTATATTGGGTGAGCCTGAGACGCCTGTTATGAATATTATTTCCGGGAATGCTGAGTGTCCCGGTGTGGCGACGAGGGAATGGAAGGGGGGTGTGTGGCAGGAGAAGGAGCTGGATAAGCTACCGTTTCCCGCGTATGATTTGCTCCCGGATTATTTTTTTGCGCTTACGGGTGAGAAGTGGATGTTTGTGCGTTCCGGGAGGGGCTGCCCTTACGGGTGTATTTATTGTGTTATTCCGATGCTGGCTGGTAGGAAGGTTCGTTATCATTCGCCGGAGTATATGATTAAGCAGTTTAAGTGGATCGCGGATGATCTTGGTATCAGGCTTTTTATGTTGTGGGATGATATTTCTACTGTTGACAGGAAACGTATGGAAAAGATGTGCCAGATGATGATTGATGAAGGCCTGGATAAGAAACTGAAGTGGTTTTGTACTACGCGTGTTGACAGGTTTGATTTTAAGCTTGCGAAGATTATGAGGAAGGCGGGGTGCAGGATGATGACTTTTGGGATTGAGTCCGGCAACCAGAAAGTTCTTGATTTGAATGGGAAGGGGATTACTCTTTCGCAGACGAGAAAGGCTATGAAGGCTGCGCATGATGCGGGCATAAGAACTATTGGGCATTTTATTATAGGACTTGTCGGGTCGAGCCCAGAGACAGAGCGTGAGACTATTGATTTTGCGAAGGAGTTGGATCTTGATTTTGCGCAGTTTTATGTGGCTACACCGTTTCCCGGGAGTAAGTTTTATCATATGGCATGTAAGAATAAGTGGTTTGAGGGTGAGGACTGGAGTGCTGTTGAGCAGGCTAGTGCAGTGGTTTCGTATCCTAATTTTTCTGCAAAGGAAATACAAGAGTGGAGGCGGCGGGCGTATCTTGAATTCTACCTGAGGCCTTCTGCTATTTATCGCGGCCTGTCCATGATATCTTTCAGGCAATTGTTGAGAATGCCTAAGTATTTTTTTGCGTTTGTGAGGTGGATGAGGAAGTGAGGCTTTAGTTGTCTGTTGCCTGGGTGGATGTTGTCTGTGTGTGATGGGTAGTGGTTTGTGTTGTGGTGTATTTTTTTGGTGTTGGTGTGGTTAAGATAAAAAAGATTGTTTTTGTGAATCCGTTTCCTTATTATGCCGGGGGTATTAATGAGGCTACGCTTTATCCTCCGTTAGGTATTGCGTATATTGCTTCTGTTGTTGAGGCGAAGGGTGTTGTGGCTAAAGTTATTGATGCGAATGTTCTTAAGTTGCGGAATGATGCTGTTTTTGAGGAAATAAGGAGTTTTAAGCCTGATGTGGTTGCTATTTCGGTGAATATTGTCACGTACAGGGCAGGGATTGAGTTGTCAAGGATGGTGAAAAAGAGGTTGAAGAAATTGGTGATGTTTGGCGGGCCTTATGCGACGACTTCTCCTGAGACTGTGTTGGCTGACTCGAAAGCGGATTGTGTTGTGAGGCAGGAAGGGGAGTTGACTGTTGCTGAGATTGTTGATAAGGATGGGAAGTTTGATGGTGTAGATGGTGTTACATATAGGAAGGCTAATAAGATTATTGCTAATAAGGATCGTGAGTTGATAGAGGATCTGGATTCTTTGCCTTTTCCAGCTTATCATCTGCTTCCGAGTATTGGTCTGTATAAGTCGAGG
>CBDUVR010000293.1:0-1714 GCA_965370705.1 uncultured archaeon
GAAACTACAACTGCGTACTACCAAAGCATCAAGCATTAATAAAGGATACTTTTTTTGTCTCGCCCGCAATAAGCTGAATATTCTTTCCAGCTATTTTAATTGGAATCTGTTTTTCCCTTTTGCCCTCAAGTTTTATTCTCACATCTTTTTTTGTGAATTCAAAATTATACCATATGTTTCTAAAGTATATTTTAAAAGATAGTTTGTTCCAGAGTTCAGGCATGTGTGGATTTAGCTCAAGCGCCTCGCCTGAAATATCTATCCCGGCAAAACACCTCCTGATCATGCCAATTGTTTCGGCCATCATGCCGCAATGTATTCCCTGACCTGTGCTTCCCTCTTGCGTATCAAAGATATCAGTTTTAATGGCTTCTATAAACCGATCCCACACCATCTTGTTTCCGGTATCCTGTATATCGCTCGAGATTATTCCATGTGCGGGCTTGCTGAGTGTTGACCCATGAGAGGTTCTTTTCTCATAGTATTTGTAGTTATTCACTAAGAGTTCATTGTGATCACCTGCGTCAAAACCGAGCTTCTCAAGAATGCGACATACTTCCTCAACTCCGATGAGATAGAATAGCATCAGCGTATCGGCCTGTTTTGTCACCTTATAAGCATCCGGAGAGTCGCCTTCGGCTTTCAGAATGCGGTCCATACGATGAATATCGCCATATTTATTGCGGTAGTAATCCCAATCCAATTCCTTGAGGTCCATATATCCATCGAATTGACTGATGATATTTTCCTCAGATAATATGACATTCATTTTCTCTATGATTCTTTTCCATTTTTCTGTTTCCGCGATCTTGAATGTGATCTTTTGCTTGAGTCCTTCCACTACTTTCTCAGGAAGCCTTCCGATCAATTCAAGAGTCTTTTCAAGTAACCAGACAGTCATTATATTCGTATAGGCATTATCCTTTAGACCGTGCTCCTCAGAACCGGGAAGTTTTTCATGATACTCATCCGGTCCCATGACACCCTCAATGTGGTATCTTTTTGTGTTTTTGTCATACCTTGCGATGCTGGCCCAAAAACGTGCAATCTCCAGCATGATTTCAGCGCCGTAATTTTCCAGAAACTCTCTATCTTCCGTGTCCGAAACATATTTCCAGACATTATAAAATATGGCAATGGATACGTGCCTCTGAAGTCTGCTCAGATCCGGCCCCCATGTGCTGTCTTGTGGATTATAATGAAGAGTTTGTGTTTCTTCTCTGCCGTCGTCAGCCGCTTGCCAGGGGTACATGGCACCTTTGTAACCGTGTTTTCTTGCATATAACCTCGCCGCATCCAGGCGATTGTATCTATACATAAGAAAAGCTCGCGTTATTTCAGGGATATGAAGATTGAAGAAAGGAAAGATGTAAAGTTCGTCCCAGAAGATGTGTCCTCTGTATGCCTCGCCATGAAGACCACGGGCCGGCATTCCTGCATCAATATTTGTGTTGTGAGGTGATGCTGTGACAAGTAGATGATAGATGTGCAGACGGATAACCTTTTGCGCAAAATTGTCACCCTCAATCCTGATATCACATTTGTCCCACAGAGACTTCCATGCCTCTACATGAGGTCTATAGATACTGTCAAAGTTTTTGCATTGAGAGAGGGTATCAGATGCCGTCTTTTTGATATCTGTAACATTTCGGTCTAGGGATGTATAAACACTAACAAGCTTTTCCACAGTGTAGGTAAAGTTTTCCCGGGCGGT
>CBDUVR010000294.1:0-1696 GCA_965370705.1 uncultured archaeon
CACTGCAACAGAAATTGGCGGAAATAACGAGCCGAAACTAAAGGCAAATAACCTTGAAGTTACAGCGCTTCTTGATTCTGTGGTGGTTGCAGTTAGTCCTATTCCTATAAAACACTACATATCAGACGAAAACAAACTAGCGGACTCACCAGATGGCGCATCTGAGCTTAATCCAGGAGATATATTCGAATATGAGATTATACTGGATGGCTTATTCGAGGGCATCGGCGACATCGGTACACACACATTGATTATAGAATCGAGCGTTGTAGGAACTTTTGAATCGGGGCTGCCTGCAAAATTTTCAGCAGACACACAAACTTCGCGAAGTTATTCATACACAGTTTATTCTCTGGCCTGCAAGGACTGTTCTTTTACTACGCAGGCTCCTTGCGAATCCTGCGGAGGTCGATGCGAATGGAATTCTGTAGCTCCTTCAGAGGCAGCCTGCTCAATAAAGTGATTCCATGACACCAACACGTCACCTGAAAAAAGCAAGCGTTTCACCAATACCGCTTTCCATTATCGCACTTTTGATATCACTTATATTCCTTTTGGCAACATACTATCTGGTTTCAGGTGGAATGGGTGCTCTTTCATCCCTTGTGGGCGACCTTCATAGCTGCCTTACGAACCCGGTGGAATGTATGGTAGGAATTGGTGCCTGATGGCAAAAAAAGGGCTTGTAATAGGCAATATTATGGTTATCATAGTAGGTCTTTTGATATCTGTGATGATGCTGACCATGGTTGCAGGCGAGTTCATATGGAGCACTCAAAAAGATGTAGAGACCATTGCCCGGCACACAGCCAAATCATTTGCAAGCGAAGTCTCGGCAATATCTGCTGTTGGGCAGGGTGTGAGGTTTTTTGAGACAAGCCCATCATTTATAATAGCGCTTAAGGAAAAAGAGGTTCTGCTGTCCTATGAAGGAGAGGTGGAATCGTATTTGTTTACATACCCACATATAGCAACTAATGTAGACCCTGCCACTGTCGGCGAAGTTAGAACAATATGCATTTCAAAAAAGCTTGTCGGATGCATACCACATGTAACGATATGCGAAAAAGGCGATTCGTGCTGCGATATATTACCGGGTGAGTGCGCGTTCGCAGGATAGATAACTATGTTTAATGAAACTGTAAAAGCTGCAATCATGATAATAATTTGTGTACTTCTTTTGGTGGCTGCTGCCATAATAGGGCGCGGCAATACTGCGGCACTTATGCTGTTTGAAAATGAGATTTCAGAGGAGTCTCTTGCAGCAGGGCTTTATTACAGCACCCAGGCACTCCCGTGCATGAGCAAGAACCCGAAAACACTGGATGAGACAAAACGGTTTGTGCTTGACATCCAGATACTGGATGCAGAACGAAGTTCTGGCAATGGGCAGCTTTCGTGCGCAGACTATGGGGCAGTGAAGTACTGGATAGGGATTTATGACCTTGACCGTGAGGCAGGCCAGTGGACATTCAAAAACTTCCAGCCGATTGAGGAAGACCTGTTTATGCCGCGCTATGGCCAGGTGGTTGTGCTGGAGGGCTATTATACTGAAAGGCACAGGGCATTTATCGGAGTCTATGTGGAAGTGGAGGAGTCTTCAGGTGGCCTGCCTCTTGAGATGTTCTGCAATTCTACAGCAGAGAGCGAGCCGGATGACTTTACGTCATTGGTTAATTTAGAGCCGCTTGATGAC
>CBDUVR010000295.1:0-1649 GCA_965370705.1 uncultured archaeon
TTTTGGATAGATAAACAATTTATACAACTGACTTCTTTAGGAAAAAGTATGAAACCCAGGCAGAAGAGAACTTAAAGAGGTCAATTGCAATGTTAAGTTAGATTTTGAACTCCACCTTCTATCTAAAATATCACCCAATCACAATCTACATCTGTCCCAATCACATCTACATATCCCCAAGCCTCTTTATCCGCTCCTCAATAGGGGGATGCGTCGAAAAAAGCCTCGACATAATCCCTGTCTTCTTCCTGAAAGGCGTCGAAATAAAAAGATGCGCACTCGCCTTATTAGCCTTATCCACGAGCGGGTCAGGGTCCCCTGCAATCTTTTTTAGGGCGCTTGCAAGCCCCGGCGGATAGCGCGTAAGCACAGCAGCATTGGCATCAGCCATATATTCCCTCTTCCTGCTGATAGCAAGCTGGATCATCTTCCCTATAAGCGGGCTTAAGACAGCAAGCAGCAGTCCAACAACAATCAACACGATACCTATGCCGCCGCCCGAAGACCTCCTGTGCCTTCCCCCGCCCCACAGAAAGCTCCTCAAAAGAAAATCACTCAATAGGGTCACAATCCCGATCATCACAGTGACCAGCATCATGAACCGTATATCATAATTCTTTATATGCGACATCTCATGCGCAACAACACCTTCAAGCTCCTGCCGGCCCATGGTCTTCAAAAGCCCGGTAGTCACAGTAATGGACGCATGCTCAAGGTCGCGCCCTGTAGCAAACGCATTCAGCGCAGAATCATCAATCACATAAGCTTTCGGGCACGGGATCCCCGCAGAAATCGCAAGCCCCTCAATTGTATGAAAAAGGTGGGGAAACTCCTCTTTTGTAACCGGCCTCGCACCGGACATCTTCAGTATCATCCTGTCCCCTGAATACAGGCCCATCATAGAATATATCAGGCCAAACGCGACCGCGAGACTCAATCCTATCAGCAGGCTGTCATAAACCGCGCCGATAAGCGCGCCAAGTATGCCGATGAGAATGATGAAGAAAAACATAAGCACCCATGACTTGAGCTTATTGCTCCTGACTTCATCAAACATGATTCTCATACAGACACCCTCAAAACAAAAGGCAGATCAGAACTTCACCTGGACGTTCTTCTTCTCATCCGCCGTTGCCTCAAACAGCGCTTCCTGCGTGAAATTCAGCATGCCTGCAAAAACATTATTCGGGAACACCTCGATTTTCGTATTGAACACCATCACAATGTCATTGTAATGCTGCCTTGCATAAGCGATCTTATTCTCAGTGCCGCTTATCTCTTCCTGCAGCTGCATGAAATTCTGGTTTGCTTTCAGGTCAGGGTAATTCTCAGACACAGCAAACAATGACTTAAGAGTGCCTGAAAGCATATTGGACGCATTTGCCTTATCCTCAACAGTCTCAGCAGAAAGAATCGCGGAGCGCGCATTAGTCACATTCTCAAGAACTTCCTTCTCATGCTTCATATATCCTTTCACAGTCTCCACAAGGTTGGGTATCAGGTCATTTCTCCTCTTCAGCTGCACATCAATCTGCGCCCAGGAATTTTTCACCTGGTTCCTCAACCTTATCAGGCCGTTGTATAAAAAAATGACAAACAGCGCAAATACAGCAACAACACCCAATCCCCCGGTTAAAATCATATCCATA
>CBDUVR010000296.1:0-1649 GCA_965370705.1 uncultured archaeon
GAGTGTGAATGTGTATTCCTCTCCCGGAGTCAGGTCCATGAGCATTTCCCATTCGCCGAAACATTCCTGTTTTTCAAAGTTCCAGTCTTTGCATTTCAGAAGTTCATCTCCTTTGGCTGTAACTGTGACTTTTGCTTCTGTGAAGTTGAGTTTTGTGGGATCTATTGCGTATATTTCTGCAACGCCAGTTCTACCTGTCTCGGGGGTGTCGTCAAGGCCGAGTTCGACTGTGTCGCCTGAGAGGTCAAGGTCGTGGAATTCTATCTTTTTTACGGGACCAGCTTCAGGCAGTATCTGTGCCTTGTATTTGTTGTTTGGTGTGTCGAGGGATGAGATTCCTTTTTTTGGGGTGTTTGATTCTTTTAGTATTATTTTTGCTTTTACTGTTCTTTTTTTTTCGTCTTTTATTGCTATCGTAGCTTTGCTGTTTTTTTCAGGGTCAAGTTCATTTGCGGTGGTTGAGGTTTTTTGGGTTGTGTCCGGGGTGCTTCCATTGGTATGGTTTTTGTGGATTGGGTGGACTGATTGGAGGGAGTTTTTTTCTGAGATGTTTGGCTGGGTGATGTAGAACCATGTTGATGCGATGGCCGGTGTTAAGTTGTTTTCTGAGAGGTTGGCTGTGTATCTTCCGGGGATGGAGAAGTTCGGTCTTGTCAGGTATCTGCCGGTTGCGGTGGTTATTGCGTTTTGGGTTAAGATGAGTGAGAGGTTTTGGTAGATGCTTAGAGTGAAGTTTGTGGAGTTTGGACCTGTGACTTCGATGTGGACCGGGGTTCCTGGTAAATTGGTCTTGTTTTCTACAGAAATGTTAAAGATATCAAGAGATGTGGCGTGGGTAAAATAGACAAACAAGAGTATAAAGGCTATAAAGAAAGTTCCACTAACTGCGCTCCCCTGTGACTTCTTTCTAGAAGAGCAGCCGCAGAGGCATCCTGTATCTCTCTTTCCCATTAAATGACCAATTCAAGGTTTATGTCTCATCTCCCAATAAACCCTGAATTGAAGTTCGTTGGCCCTGATGTTTTTGGCACTTGCGTGGTGAAAATGTTTTACTGCGCGGGTTTTTTCCGTGTATTGTCGAGGCATAGTATGCTTCGCTGTGTCCTTATCCGGATGCATAAATCGCCTGATGGCTGAAATCTGGGGCGATTTACATAGGGCTAAGACCTATCTCCCTTACAATATTTAAGCGAATCAACCTACTTAGGTTAATCCGGAACTCCAATCCACTTACATGTAGGGAAGAAAACTTTATATAGTAATATATTACTGTATCGGTATGTTGTGCTATCAGCTAAGAAAGAATTATATTATTATGATTTTACCTGAATATAAAGGTTGGTGGTAATATAGTAGGATAGTAGTATTGTCTTATATTGATATGTTGAGATATCCTTTATGTGATTAATATTTTAAGTATTGAGTATAAACAGAATTTATGGGAAGGATAGAAAATACAGGAAAAGAATTAATTGCTTTTGTGTCTATTTTTTTGGCAATTATTGTTGTCTGGTTTGGTCTTGGGTTTGTTCTTCAGACAGATACACCTATTGTCATAATATCTTCGGGGTCGATGGAGCCTGCGCTTAGGGCAGGAGATGTTGTGTTTGTCAGGGGGGTGGATGTCAGTACTCTTAGAGTAGGGGATG
>CBDUVR010000297.1:0-1627 GCA_965370705.1 uncultured archaeon
AAACGGTTCCGTTGGTTCCCTTGCTTGTTCCATTCATGTAGAGGCTGCAATTGTAGGAGTTTCCTGTTCCTGATACAGTGAAATTAAAGTCAGGAGTGTTGTCGTTTGCTGATGTCTGGGTGTCTGGTGAGTTTAAGTGTATAGAGAAAGTTGGACTATCTTTTGTTGTGAAGTTCCAGATATTGCTTTTCTTCATGTACTCTCCGTCTGTTGAGTTTGCGTACCAACTGTATGTTGTTGAGTAGTTCAGGTTTGACCATGTAATGTTAGCATGGTTCCCGTCTGCTATGTTTGTGGTGTTTCCAATTTGTTGTCCTGTGGCATTGTTCCAGAAAGTTACGTTCATTGAGTCAGTGTCAGGGTCTGTTACGGTTACGTTTAGGGTTACTGAAAGTTCCTGATTTGTTGCCTCGCTTTGTGGTGAGTTTAGTGTTGGCTGGTTTGGTGCTGAATTCAAAACTGTAGCTGATGATGAATTGTACTTTGTTGAGTTGCTTTCAGTATCTGATGCCTGTATTTCACAAATCAGTTCGTCTCCTTTAGAATAGCTTGTGTTTGGTATAGTTTGTGTTGCAATGATTTTAATGTCATTGACGTACCACTGGTAGTGCCATGTTATTGAGTCTTCATCTGCATCTGACACAGATGCGTTGCTGCATGTTACCTGTGCTGTTGTCTTGTAGATTGTTGTTGGGTCGAGGGTAGGTGTGGTTGTTGTTGGTGCTGTGTTTTGTATTGTCAGGCTGGTTGAATTGACCCAACTGCTCCAGTGCTCGCTGTCGTAGACTCTTACAGAGAAGATCCACACTTCTCCTTTGGTTGTGTTTCCAGAACCGACTGTTGTGGAGTTCCTTAATGGAATTACTTCTGCGCTGTTGTTGTACCATTTTGTTTCGTTGCCTGTTTCCGGGTCCTCATCTGCATCATTGAATGTGTAGAATCCTTGTAAAGTACCATTTGTTCTGTTTAGGGCATCATCTGTTGAGTTCATGATAATGTTTGTTGCTGTAGGTTGTGTGTTTAGTATTGTCAACGGGCTTGAGTTCAATGGGGTTCCATAGTTCTCGCCATCAGTCGGCGTTACCTCACATATCCATACATCTCCTTTGGTTGTGTTTCCGAGGTTTATAGTTGTTTGATTTTCCAGGGCAGGGGCAATAATACTATTCTTAAACCATCTTATCTTGTTTGACACGACATCGCCGTCTATGTCTGAGGTTGATTGATTATAACAGGCTAAATCCTCGTCTGTTTTGTTTGTTCCGGAACTTGAGTTCAGGATTGGCGCAGTGTGGGTCGGGGGGGTGTTTTGAATTGTGGCACTATCGCTTGAGTTTACCCAAGTGCTCCAGTTATAGTCGTCGTATACTCTTACACTACAGGTTATACTGTCCCATTTGTCCAAGCCTGAAGCAGACAGGTCCAATGTTTGTGACGTCTGTCCTGATATTACTGCGTCGGTGTCATACCATCTGTATGTTCTGTTTTGCTCTGTGTCATCTTCGTCGTTGTCATCGAATGTTCCGCTGGTGCAGTTTATGATGTCGTTTGTCTTCGGGGTTTGGTTGTTCAGCGAGGGGGCGCTGACTGTCGGCGGCTGGTTTGCAACTGTGAATGACTGCTCAGC
>CBDUVR010000298.1:0-1608 GCA_965370705.1 uncultured archaeon
GTATGTTTTATACCCATCCGAGGAGTATGCCTGCGCCTATGAATAGCATGATTGCTGCTGTGACAAGGTGGAGGTTTTTTATGTTTTTTTCTTTCCATCCTGAGACGTCTTCTACTTGCTTGAATCCGAAATGAATGACGAATGTTATCCCTATGAGCGGCAGGATGAATACAAGATCGTATATCAGGAGCCAGGGGATTGTTTCCATTAGCTCTAGTACAGATAAGAGGCCACCGGCTATGAAATATGGACCCATGGTACAGGGTATGAGAAATATAGTCACGAATGCACCCATGAAAAATGCTCCTTTGGGTGAGGTTATGCTTGTCATCAGTTTTTTGACTCTTGGTCTCCAGCTCATGGGCATCTCTGTGAGCAGGCCCCCGGGTCTGTACCAGATGACTTCTTTGAGGTGCAAAAGACCAAGAAGTATTGCAACAGATCCAAAGATTGTGGTAAGTAAGGGCCTTATGTTTGTTATGGTTTCCACTGCCTGGATGGAGCGTATTATTATCAGCCCGTAAAAGAAGTACATTATGTAGACAGCGGTGACAAAGGCGAGGCCTGCATGGAGCACTTTTCTGTTCTTGTTGCCCGGGTCGTATGTTGTGATTCCTATCAGCATCAGTATGAAGACGGCAAGAGCGCACGGATTGACTGTGTCTGCCAGTGCTATCAGGCATAATGTGGATAGTTTTATTTTTTCTCTTGCGGGGGTATTGTCTGCTGCTGTTTTGTCATCTGCGCCTGATGTTCCGTCTGATGGTGTGCCTATACTTTCGCCGTTCCACTGGAATATCCAGCCTTCTATCTTAACAGCGTTGTCGAATTCTACCTGGTCTCCTGAGAGTGGTACTGGTTCGGGTTTTATTATTTCATATCCTGTATTTTCGAGAGCCAGTGATATGTTGTCTGACGTGAGGAGGCTTTTCAGGAGTTCTGCATCTCCGCCTCCGCCTGAGGATATCAGTATTTTGCTGTCTTTCCATATCTTCGGGCTGCCGGGCAGCGAGGTTATGTCCAGATCATTGAAGCTTACGGATGAGCCGTCTTTTAGCGGGCATTCGTTGCCGTCTGGTTTTCCGATTGCTTCTGTAGTCTTCTGGAGGATTGGTGTGTCGCCTATCATGTGTTCGTCTTTGTTGAAGATTACCAGAGGTATCCCGAGCCCGGAGTTATAATTGTCATTGTATCCTGTTATCAGCTGGCTGTTTTCTGCCTGCCAGTAGATTTCGTATTCTATCACTATCAGGCTGGTTGCTTTTGGCAGTTTGGCAAGAACTACCGGGTCTGTGCGTGCGCAGTGGGAGCAGCCGATTCCTGTGAAATAGACTGCGCATGCATCATTGCTCGTGCTGTCTGAAGCGAAAGCTGCTGGCAGCAGCAGCGCGGCTAAGAGGGTTATTATGAGGATTGTTTTGCTGTTCATGCTGGTATCACAGCTAAGGTTTTTGTCTGAAACACCTTATAAAGGTTTGTATCAAAATGTGAAATCAGTGGTGTTTTGTCATTGTTTTTGGAGAAAGAGGTCATCCAGATCGGGTGATAATCTTACTTCGTTGGTCATCCCGTTTTTTGTTTTTTCGATTATTTTTCTCGATTCCATCT
>CBDUVR010000299.1:0-1597 GCA_965370705.1 uncultured archaeon
TTCTTTTCCGGGAAATTGTTGTGTTGCCGAAGTGGAGTTTTATGCGCACAAAAACAGCGTTTTCGCAGGCGACAAAAATCCTGTTGGCTGCTGTGAAGAGGTCTCCTTCCTGAAAGTTTCTTTTTGCAGAGTGGAGCGCGTTTTTTGCCCTGTTGAAGTCATAGAGGATGTCATCTTTCAATTTCTTCGCCTTTAAGTATTGCTTTGTTGAAAAGTTTCATGTAAATGTCATCCAGAAGAGCCAATTGGTTCTCTGGTTTGAGTTTGTTTATGGTGTACAGGGGGCTGTAGTCTTTTATTTTTTTTATTTTAGACATGGCGTCTTTTCTTGAGGGGGCATCTATTTTTTCGATTTTGCATGCGAAAAATGCCATGTCCTGTGAGACTACTGAAATTATTTCTTTGAGTGATTCGTAATCTTTGTTCATGTAATTTCTCCATCCTGCGCTGGTTCTTTCTTTTAGATATTTTAGTTCTTTTAGATATCCAGGGGCCCTCATAAGTTCCCTTACATAGCCTCCGCCATATATTAAAATACCGTTTCGGAGGGTGTTGTTTATCAGGTCGTCTTCGCGGTATTTTTTTTCTGCTTCGTGAGGATCCAGAAGATGTATGTTCAGTCTTTCGCCGGACAGGCCAAAAATCATTTTCCGGGCGTTGTTGATTTCTTTTTGGTGACCTGTAATTACGAGCAGGTCTATGTCGCTTTTTTCATTGAAAGTTCCGGCTGCTAAAGACCCGAATAATACTATTGCTTTTGTGTGGGTATAGGTATATGTTTTGAAAAGCAAAATAGAGGATATCTTATTTTGCGGGAGGGACATGAATCTTTCCATATCAAAAATCTGCCTCAGACTAAATGCTGCCGGGTTCAAGGGGTTAAGTGATATGATTTTTGTTTTTCCAATGCGTTTTATACTGATTATGCCTGTGTTGAAGAGTTGGGTTATTGCATCTGAAGCTGCGCCTTTTCCAATGCCTGTTTTTCTTATAAGTTCTGCTTCTGTAAATTCTTTTTTTGGGTTTTTGAAGAGAAATGATAGTATGCGCAGGGTGGTTTTTTTCGCGAGTATGTTTTCCATGGGGGTTATATTGGCGCGCAGGTATTTAAATCTTTCCCTAATTTTAGGGATTATTCCCTGATTTTAGGGAGTTTGTGATGCGCTTGAGGTTTTGAGTGGAGTGGCGACGGTTACTGTTGCGGTTTGTGGTTTTTGAGATGTGTTTTGGGGAAGTAGAGAGAGGATTCTACGAATATATTTTTAACAGATGATGTCGAATTTTGCGTTGACGGAGAGTGGTTTTTTAAACCATAATTTTCTCAGTTCTACACCCACACTATTATCCTTAATACCTAAATCTATGTCGAAAATATCATAATGCATATTCTCTTTGTCAACTCCACGAATTTCAAATGAACAATGATCACCATTACAATTGACAAGGTCCATATATATGTCTCCTGCTTCAGTAGATTTGTCTTTACTAGGATAATTGGAAGTTACGTTGACAAATTTGCATTTTGAGTTATCTGTTATGTTTTTATTGTTAAAATTGAATATAATATAAAACATATTAATTTGTAATTTATTTTAAT
>CBDUVR010000300.1:0-1592 GCA_965370705.1 uncultured archaeon
GTCCACATAACCTTTTTAGCCATCCTTATCTTCGCATTTCTCTCGCACTTTGAACTGCAAAAATAACTCACAGTACCATCAGACTTTACAGATACAAGACCTTTGCCTGTACCGATAGGCTTCTCGCAAAAAGAACATTTCATAATAAACACCATAGAACTTATTCAATAACACCAGCATCTTCCATATCTGATTCTTTTACCATCAGTATGTCTCCGACACGCACAGAACCTACCACGTTCCTCACAAGCACCTTATTGCGCTTCAGGTCATCGACAACAGTGCATCTTACTCTCGTAACTCCTTTTGCGCCGCTGCGGCCCATAATATGTATAACTTTTGCTGGTAATGCCATTGTAATCTACACCCTCTTGGTCTGTAAGCCAACTATTTCTTTAGCTCCTGTATCTTTTTGACAATTTCTTCTACTTGCTTCTTTCCTTTTCCCTCATCAGCTATTGCAACAGCCGCTGTAGGAACTTCAATGCCGCATGCCGCTCCCAGCTCCTGTTTGCTTGGAACTGTTATGACAGCAACATCCTTCTCTTTGCATATCATTGGAATGTGCATAACAACCTCAATAGGCTCTACATCCTCTGCGACGACCACCAGTTTCGCAAGCCCGCGCTCGATTGCCTTAGTTGCTTCGTTTGTGCCCTTTCTTATATTCCCTGAGCCTTTTACAGCCTCAAGCGCATCATATACCTTCTCTGCAACATCCTTGCTTACTTCAAAATCAAGTAACTTTCCCATGTTTAACACCTCATATTAAATCTCGGCAATACCGTCATCAACTTAATGCTTTCATTGGCAGAATATTTTAGATAATATCTGTTTCAACACAAAGTATTCAATCAAATACTTTTAAATAGTTTACGATTGCACAGGCTTTGCTCCTTAAACAGCAAATAAAGGATGAGGGCCGGGATTTTCGATGGGCATTGATGATAATCTCAACATCCTGTTTTCGAACCCGGGTATGGAGATCCACAATCTCCAGGACTAGACCAGCTGTCTTACCCTCATCACTTAAACCAAAGGCAATAATTGATTAAGATGAATTAGATTTATAAGACTTTGCGCGCGCCTTTCCAGACACACACAATATAGTACCCACAACACAAATAAATAATTACACCTGCAAACAAAACACATGAAAAACATCACCCTCATCGGCTACAGGTGCACCGGCAAGACAGAAGTCGGGAAAGAAGTTGCAAAAGCCCTTGGATTCAGGTTCATAGACACAGACGAGTGGATAGAAAAAGACGCAGGAATCACAATATCGCAGCTCGTATCAAAATACGGCTGGCAGGAATTCAGGGAAATTGAAAAGAAAGTCATCCACCGCGCATCCGGGCAGCAAAACGCAGTCATCTGCACAGGCGGGGGCGCAATAATCAACACAGAAAACACCCAAAACCTGAAAAAAAACAGCATTGTCTTCTGGCTTGGCGCAAGGCCTGAAATAATATTAGAGAGAATGCAAAACGACAAAAAAACAGACACGCAGCGCCCAAATCTTACCGGCAGAGACGACACCCTGAAAGAGATAAAAGAGACACTCAAAGAGCGCATCGAAAAATACGAAA
>CBDUVR010000301.1:0-1586 GCA_965370705.1 uncultured archaeon
TATGGCCGGGCTTAGTGATGTTGTGCTTGTGGGCGGGGCTGAGAAGATGACTGATATTTCTACGGAGTTTGCTACTACAGGGCTTATGGGGGCTGCTGATGAGGAGTGGGAAGGCTTTCACGGGATGACGTTTCCAGGGCTTTATGCGCTGATGGCAAGGAAGCATATGCATGATTTCGGGACTACACATGAGCAGCTGGCTTGTGCTGCTGTCAAGAACCATCATAATGCTACTATGAATAAGGATGTTGCGCAGTACCCGTTTGAGATTACTGTTGATAAGGTTCTTAAGTCTACTATGATTGCTGATCCTTTGACTTTGCTTGATTGTTCGCCGATTACTGATGGCGCGGCTGCGATTATTTTGTGCAGGGAGGATCTTGCCAAGAAATATTGTGATACGCCTGTGTATGTTACGGGTTCCGGGCAGGCGTCAGATACTCTTGCACTGCATGACAGGAAGTCTTTGACGGGGTTACAGGCAGCAGTGGATGCTTCGAGGACAGCTTATAAGATGGCGGGTATTGGTGTGAAGGATGTTGATGTGTGCGAGGTTCATGATTGTTTTACGATTGCTGAGGTTATGGCATGCGAGGATCTCGGGTTCTGCAAGAAGGGTGTTGGCGGAAAGTTTATAGAGGATGGTAATACGCAGATTGGAGGCAAAATCCCGGTCAATACTTCCGGTGGGCTGAAGGCATGCGGGCATCCTGTGGGTGCTACTGGTATCAAGCAGGCGAGTGAAATTGTTATGCAGCTTCGCGGGGATGCCGGCAAGAGGCAGGTCAAGGGAGCTGAGATAGGCATGACTCATAATGTGGGTGGAAGCGGCGCTACGTGCGTGGTTAATATTTTCAGGAGGTAATGATTATGCACAGAACATCTGTACCTATGCTTTGGAGGCGATTCAGGAATAAGTATAATCTTATTGGTACTTATTGTGAGAAGTGCAAGACGGGTTTTTATCCTCCAAGGGAGGTCTGTCCTGAATGCAGGAGAGGCGGGAAGATTGTTGAGAAGAAGTTCAGCAATTATGGAGAGATTGTTACTTATACTGTGATTTTTGCGCCGCCGGCAGGGTTTGAGAAGGGTGCGCCTTATGCGCTTGCAATTGTCAAGATGGATGATGACGGACCTAATGTGGTCGGGCAGGTTGTTGACTGCGATGATGAGAAGCTTGGGATAGGATTGCGTGTTGAGACTACTTTCAGGAAGATCTATGAGGATGGGACGGAAGGGATTGTGCAATACGGGCTGAAGTTTATGCCGATTACGCATGAGAATCTGTAGGGTTTTTGTGTTCTTTTGACAAATGATAGTGCTAAATCTAATAAACTTATAAGTCAATATGTTTGCAGGGTGATTCAAATAACTGAAACAGTATGTATCCCAAAAGACAGATACGAATTTTTAATTGGGTGTGAAAGACTTGTAGATATGGAATTTGAGGAAAAAATTTCAAAAAAATTCATGCAGGAAGTTAAAGAAAGTGAAGATGAATACTCGAAAGGTGAATTCGTTAAAGTGAAAGATGGTGAACACAGAAAAAAGATTTTTGATTCTTTGTGATTGTGATGAAATATCAG
>CBDUVR010000302.1:0-1565 GCA_965370705.1 uncultured archaeon
CTCATCCCATCACAATTCTCGCATCCCCGGCAACAGCCTCTCTTTCATTCACAAACAGGGGGTTGATATCAAGCTCAGTTATCCCTTTTTCCTTGTCTATCATGTTCGAGACTTTCACAAGCGCATCGCAAAGAGCATCAGTATTCACAGCCTTCTGTCCGCGCACAGCGCCGAGTATGTCATGCGCCTTTATCTCCTGTATCATCTTCTTTGCGTCATGCCTGGTTATCGGTATAATCCTGAACGACACATCATGCAGGAGCTCAACAAAAATCCCCCCGATCCCGAACATCAGCACAGGCCCGAACTGCGGGTCCCGCGTGGAGCCGACTATCACCTGCCTGCCGCAAAGAGTCTCCTCGACGAGTATCCCGTCGACACGGATATTGCCGTGCTTTTTTGCATTCTCAAGTATCTTCTGGTATGACTTTCTAACCATACCTGCATCATCAATGTTTATTATCACACCGCCGACATCAGTTTTATGCAGCATGTCAGCAGAGATTAGCTTCAAAACAACAGGATACCCTATTCTTTTAGCATGCTCTACAGCTTCATCCGCGCTCCTTGCAAGCTTCGCAATAGGGACTTTTATCCTGTGCTTCTTCAGAAGCACCCTGCAATCATATTCTGTCAGTTTCTGCATCATGTCACCTGAGTTTGTAGAGTTTCACGAGCTCAGAAAAAGTCCGGGTCTCATCAACCTCACCTTTCATGTAAGTCGTAAGATAGCGCTGCACAGTCGACTTGGAAATCTTTGTCTTCCTTGAAACCTCCATAGCCCACAGCCCGTCTTTTGCGCCTTCCATAACCTTTCTTATCTTCCTGACCTTCACCGGGTCAGGACCCTTGTGTCTGCCCATAATATATATAGGGTATTCGTCCTATATATAATTTTAGAAACACGCACCACATCACAAGCCCGCAATGCTTATGTTTATATAATTATATTTACAACAAATAAGCAGAGGTCGATAAAAGTGGATGAAAACAAAAGCGAGATTCCTGATGCGCCAATGGACCGCATACTGCGCGACGCAGGAGCGAAAAGAGTATCAAAAACTGCTGCAAGGCAGTTTGCCATTGCCCTTGAAAGCATCGCATCCGGAATCTCAAAAGAAGCCGTCGTCTTTGCAAAGCATGCAGGAAGAAAGACAGTAGTAGCCGATGACATAAAGCTCGCGACAAAAAAAGCAGCAAAATCAATCTGATTCTAAAATGCCTGGCATCTTGGGACAACACCGCTTTCACTGCTGGATATCTACAGTGACATAATCCTTTATTGTGGCACTTCCATAAATAACTTCACAACTTAAATTGTACTTACCTGCCCTGATACCCCCGCAAACATTGCATCCCGGAAATTTATAGGCAAAAGACAACTCATTCACTCCCTTTGTCAGATTCAAAACTCTTCTCTTATTAAACCTGCCACCAATCCCTTTTGCTGTAACAGTCACATTTTGTGCATTAGTGCTCGAATAGATTTCCATGACGAGGTTCACAACCTCAGAAGAATGATAAACTGCCTTATCCACAGAAACATTATTCAAGGAAATTCCCGC
>CBDUVR010000303.1:0-1564 GCA_965370705.1 uncultured archaeon
GTTCATGTGCATTGCCTTTCTTTGTGGAAGAAATTGATCGGGAGGGTGCCTACTACTTCGAAAGATGCGCTTTTTGGGACGCCTGCGATGGCGCGGGAGATTATGAGGCTGTTTCGCGAGGCAGGTGCGCAAAGGAAGGGAGTTGTTGTTATGGGTGGGCATCGCGAGGGGCTGCTTTTTTTTGGCAGGGATTTGGATGAGGCAGAGAAGATTGTTTTGGATTATTTTGGTGATATTGTTTAGGTATTCTGGAGTAAAAACAATTCGCTAACTAGTTTTTGCAAGAAATTCTTTGGTCTGGTCGATCCAGTCCACTGGCATCTCAAATTGATATAATAGTTCTGATTTTTCTATTTTGGGGATATCACTGCCTTCTAAATGAGGCTTATTCTCGAAATATTCTTCGTAAAGCTCTATAACTGTTTTTGAGTTGAAGAGTGATCTTGTTGGTTCGGTATCAGGAAGGATATTTGGTATCTTAACTGCTTCATTCAAAACTAAATATTCTGGAAGTCTATTTTCTTTGGGATTTCTATCAAATTGATTGAGCTCACCAATTCCCATATAAACAGGATGTCCTCGTTCCTGAATTAGATATAATGATCGCCTGGGCATATTTAATAGAAAGGAAATTATATTTATAAACGTTCCGATTTTTACTGCTTTAAAGTAAATATTGAACCTGAATCTGTGGATGGGATGAAAATTTGCGGACGGGAATAAGTTCAGGGTTGTAAAATGCAGGAAAGGCCATTTTATATTTGAGAAGATGAGATGAATGTTTTGATGCGCACGAATATAAAAGACAAGGTGCAATATCATTTATGGTTGTTCGTATTGGTACTGCCGGGATTCCGCTTGCGTGCAAGGGAGGGACTACAGCGGATGGTGTGAAGTACGTTTCGGATATGGGTCTTTCTGCGCTTGAGATTGAGTTTGTCAGGAGCATTTATCTTGATGAGAAGTCTGCTGTGAAGGTTGGTGAGGTTGCCCGGAAACTTGATGTTTCTCTTTCGTGCCATGCGCCGTATTATATTAATTTTGCGTCGATAAAGCCCCCTGTTGTGTTCAAGAGCAGGAAGATTGTAGGAGATGCGCTCAGGATTGCTGATGCGTGCAGGGCAGGTATTGTTGTTGTTCATGCGGGCTTTTACAGCGGGAGGGGTGATGAGGAGACTTACAGGATGATCAGGTCTGCTCTTTCTGCGTTCTGTTCCAAGGCAAAGGTGGGTGTGGAGACTATGGGGCGCCAGAAGCAGTTCGGGAGTGTTGATGAGGTTGCGCGCCTTGTCGGGGATTGTGAGAATGTGGCGCCTGTTGTGGATTTTGCGCATGTGCATGCGCGGGGAAACGGCTGTATCAGGAGTAAGGATGATTTCAAGGGGATCCTTGATAAGTTTGAGAGGCTCGGGGTGTCTCCTATTCACTGCCATATGACAGGGATAAAGTATGAGAACGGAAATGAGAAGCATCATCTACCTTTATCTTCGAATGAGCCTGATTTCAGGCTGCTTGCTGAGGTTCTGAGGGAGAATGAGTATAATGTGACTGTGATTTCAGAGAG
>CBDUVR010000304.1:0-1531 GCA_965370705.1 uncultured archaeon
ATGCAATTTTAGGATCCAGCAAACTGAAAGTTTGCCCGGATACATCAAGGCAAATATTTCATGCCTTGAGTATAGAACCATTTATTTCTTTTTCATCTCTTCCATAAGTTTATTCTTTCTTTCCTCTCATCTACAGAAAGAACATATTGAGAGCATGACTTTTCTCACAATCACAACTCATATAATATTTCAACAAGACAATCTACTCATGGACCCGACAAAACTATCAAAATTCAAATTTGCGCACCTTGCAGACTGCCACCTCGACTCGTGGCGCGAGCCGGAACTGAAAAAAGTAAGCCTCAACGCATTCATCGAAGCGCTGGACATCTGCAGAGATGAAAAAGTTGATTTCATACTGATTGCAGGCGACCTGTTCCATTCAGGCACACCTGATATTGACATACTAAAAAGCGCAGTCGGGAAATTCAAGGAAATCAAGGATTCAGGCATCGAAATATATATCATCCCCGGCTCCCACGACTTCTCGTACTCAGAAAAAACAATGCTAAAAGTCATCGAAGCAGCAGGATTATTCATAAATGTAAGCAGGGGCGAAGTAGACAAAGACGGGAAAATAAAACTCCGCTTCACAACAGACAAAAAAACAGGCGCAAAGATAACAGGCCTTCTCGGAAGAGCCGGCGCACTCGAGCGCAGCTACTACGAGAGCCTCGACCTTGAATCAGCAGAAAAAGAGCCTGGCTTCAAGATATTCATGTTCCACTCGGCAATCGAAGAATATAAACCCGAATTTCTAAAAAACATAGAATCACTACCATTGTCACTATTACCAAAAGGATTTGACTACTACGCAGGCGGCCACGTCCATGAGCAATTTGAAAAAGATGAGCCCGGATACGGAAAAATAGCATACCCCGGCGCACTTTACCCTGTAAAATTCGACGAGCTTGAAAAATACAAGTCAGGGGGGTTCTACATACTTGAAAAGAACGGCACCCTGAATTCAAAATTCATAAAAATAGAGCCGCATAAGGTCGTTGCAGTCACGCTCAACCTTGAAGCCCTGACACCTCCAAAAAGCGAAGAAAAAATAATGGATGCACTTAAAAAAGAGGTCCTTACAGATGCCATCGTTCTTCTCCGCCTAAAAGGCACACTATCATCAGGCAAGCCAACAGACATTGACATGAACCAGATTGCAGAGTATGTAAAAAAAGAGGGCGCACTAATATTCAAGCGCTCCACCACAAAAATCTCATCAAAAGAATTTGAAGAAGTCACCATAGAAGCAACCGGGGACATGCGTGAGATTGAGGATGACCTCATAGATGAGCACATCGGCAAGATAAAAATCAGGACAGGCAACGAAAAGAAACTAACAATAGACTTAATGGGCTCGCTAGACGAACCAAAAGACGAAGGCGAGACCGTGGATCATTATAATGATAGGGTGTTGAAGGGCGCAGGAAGGGCGCTGAAAACTGAAGATATCATGAAAAAATATTAGCTACCTCAAAAAATAATCAACAGGCAGAAATCTTGTTCCAACATATTTCCCTTCCATAAT
>CBDUVR010000305.1:0-1529 GCA_965370705.1 uncultured archaeon
TCCCGCGGGCACATTTGACGTGCTCTCTACACTCGATGGGCTTGCCATAGCCCGGGTTACTGCTCGACCATGGGGGGCTCACAGTTAGTATCCTGTTTGATGTTTGCGATACCGTCCACATCACTAATCACTATGTTATTACCATATTTAAGCATTTCACAAGTACTGTACTATAAAATGTGCGGAGTTGTGTATATGCCGAAAAGGGTAAATAGTATGGTGTCGATAAAGCGACCTCTCTTTAACTTATTTATATCATTAATGGTGAAAAAATGACAACTGTATATGACGTGCCAGCAGAGAAGTTGATTACTAAAGTCTCACAGAAATTAAAAGAGATAGAAGAGATTGGATTGCCTACATGGGCAGCATTCGTAAAAACTGGAGTAAACAGGGGCTTACCTCCCGACAATCCGTTGTGGTGGCATACAAGATGTGCATCTATACTCAGGCGAATATACATGAATGGCCCTGTTGGAAGCTCAAGACTTAGAACTGCTTATGCTGGAAAAAGGAATAATGGGTCAAAACCTCATCATTCTGAAAAAGGAAGCGGTTCAATACTACGAGAAGCCCTCAAACAATTGGAAAAGGCAGGATTTATTAAATCTTCGAAAGATGGACGTCTTATTTCTCCAAGAGGTCAATCTTTCCTCGACAATACGTCTTTTGAAGTAAAAACAGAACTTGTGAAAGAACTACCTGCCCTTGAAAAATACTGAATATAAAAAAACAGGTGTTATGATATGACTGACGAACTTGAGGCGATTCGCCGACAGCGCTTACAAGAAATGCAGGCACAGCAAGCAATGTCTGCACAACAGGAACAAACGGCTGTAAAAATGGATGCAAGGAAGCAAGAAGCGATGCGTCAAACCTTGACCCCTGAAGCAAGAGAACGATTAAACACATTAAAGATGACAAAACCAGAGCTTGTGGAACAAATAGAATTACAGCTTATACAGCTTGCACAAAGTGGCAAGATAAAAAACAAGATTGATGATGCACAGCTTAAAAAACTGTTAAATCAAATGATGCCAGTGAAAAGAGACATGCGCATCACGCGCAGATAATGAAAGGTGTGAATAACAATGAGCCTGAAGACAAAAGGAAAGAAGAAACGATTGGCTAAAGCCCATAATCAAAATCAGCGAGTTCCTTCATGGGCAATTATCAGAACAAACCGCAAAGTAACGACTCACCCCAAGCGCAGGAACTGGAGACGCAACAGTCTTAATGAGTAAACAGGAGTGAATAAAACATGGCTGAATTAGAACGAATATACACTATACCGCTCAGAAATGTAAAAAAAGCACCGCGATGGAAACGTGCAAAGAGAGCTGTTATGGAAGTACGTGTTTATCTTGAAAAGCACATGAAAACAGAAGCAAGTAACATAAAAATTGATAAAACCATAAACGAGAAACTCTGGGAAAGAGGCAGTTCCAAACCACCATCAAAAATACGAGTTCGGGCAATCAGATTAGGAGATGGTGTCGTTGAAACTGAACTTTCAACATAACTTGATT
>CBDUVR010000306.1:0-1501 GCA_965370705.1 uncultured archaeon
AATTGATCCTTCCTCATCTCTCTTATTGGAAAGAACCCTATAGCTGCTCTTTGTAAAAGTATTTTTGATAACAGAGGATTCCCGCAATTCCTGCTCAACCAGACCGGATAAAGTATCTTTGGCAGTATCATCAAGTAAGTCACCAGCCTCATATAATACCCTCATTTGATTTAGTTCATCTGTAAGCTGTGTAACATCATCGAGATTCGCAACATCACTAAGCGAAATAGCGCCTTTCCTGTAGCCATCTACGACACCATCTATCATGAAAGGATCGCCGTTTACTTTTCTCAGACCCCGGTGAACATCGTCCGGGTAACTGAGAAGAAATTTGGCAACTGTTCTTTCTTCAATATCACTACCCCTGCTGCTCCGTATAATCATGGAAAAATCAGTAAGCGCAGTGTACCTGCCGCTTTCAAGCGTCGTTTTAGAGAAATCACGCCCGAAGATTGCGTAAATTTTCGCGTAACGCGCCTGGCTAGCCATATCAACTCTTGCTTTTGAAATAATCCCTTGAGCCATTGTATCATCAAGAACATATTTGACTCTGCTGGAACCGACAATCATCCCCCCCATTGACCTCTTTATTACCCTTTCACTACCCATCTTCAAAAGCGTCTTCTTTCCGCCATATTCAAGAGCAAGCCGCTCACCCATAGCACCTTTCCCTTCCTTCAATGCAAGCGACACTCCTTTCTTGAGACCAACATTCTTTATAGTAGTCAGCGTAGTCTTGCTTCCGACGGATCTAACACCGGCATATGCGCCCTTCAAAGGTCCAATCCCTACACTCATAAGCCCTCCAATAGCAACCGCAGTAAGAATCTCATCACGGGTATCATAAGTCCACATCCCTTCCATCCCATCCGGAAACGTCTCATAATATACAAGATATCTTGGCTCACCTACAGCCCCAATCCATGCCTTTCCGTAATCAGCAATCTTGGCAAAATACCCGTCGCCAGTTGTGACGTCCTGCGGAAGCTCAAAACCAAGCACTTCACAGTAAAAGCCGCTCCGTGAATCCTGCTCTGTCACTAGTGCACAGGATGAAACAGATGACAACCCATCACAGGCACTGGAATCTGGAGCAGTCCTACAAGAACCCAGAAGACCAATACAGCCAGCACAATTAGATCCTGCAGGGATATAATTATAGTGAAGATTACCATTAAAGTCGCACTCACAACATTTCTTATCAACTACACGATCAGATTCATCCCCGCAGATGACACACACATGCATATCATTCCCAAAGCATACGGACTGGACGCCTGCCGGCAAGACATCTGAATCAGCGCGCTCACGAGGCGTAAAGCAAGTATCATCTTTCCTGCACCACCACCCGGCAGTTCTCCACAAACACCGTTCATCTGGTTCGCACTCACTATATGTATCAACACCCGCAATACTAACCATACCGCACTCGTCAGTCCCGCACAGGTTCGCACCTGGCGCAGGCGGTATAATAGCAGCCCCCGTAATCTTATCTGCAACA